>RFNJ01000089.1 GCA_009927255.1 Pseudomonadota bacterium
CAGAAAGTGATTGCAATGAGCGCAGCTTTTGGAAACATGATGGGAGATTAGCGGGTTTGCTGGGGTTTGGGCAGGGGGGATGGTTGGTGGGTGCTGCGTGCGGTGGCAGGTTTGCGGGTTGCTTTTGACGTTGGCGGTGGGATTGCGTATGAAGGGGGTATGGGGATGTGGATTTGGCTGATTGCAAGTGTGTTGGTGGCGGGGCCGGTGGTGGCAGAGGCGCCGCGCAGCTTGCTGGATGAATTGCCCGCCGGTGCTTTGCGCGATGGCGAGAACCAGTTTTTAACTTTGAACATTGAGAACGATAATTTTGGCGGCGACAGCGACCGGCACTACACCAGCGGGGTGCGGCTGAACTACTTTGACCTACGCGCCCAGCCGCCGCTGTGGGCCGAGCGAGTGGCAGAGCTGGTGCCGATGTTTGCCGGTGGCGAGCGGTTGGGGGGGGGTTATGGTGGCGGGCATAATCTTTATACACCCGATGACATTGGCGTGGCGGCGCCGCAGGCGGGGCAGCGGCCATGGGCGGCACTGCTTTATGGCAGCGTGGGGCTGGTGGGCGTGCAGGGCCGCCATGTGGATGAGCTGGAGCTAACCGCCGGCGTGGTGGGGCCGTGGGCCATGGGTGAGTTTGTGCAGAAAACGATTCATTCTGCCATGGATGTGCGCCAGCCGCAGGGCTGGGATAACCAGCTGCATAACGAACCCGTGCTGGGGCTGGCGTGGCAGCGGCGCTGGCCGAATCTTTACCGTTGGAGCAACGATGCGTGGAATTTTGCGGTGGAGCCGAGTGCGGGTGTGACGCTTGGCAATGCTTATACCTATGGTGCGGGAGGCTTGGCGGTGAAATTTGGGCCACTGAATGCGCGGTTTCAGGATAGCCCCGTGCGCGTGGCGCCCGCCATGCCCGGCACCGGCTTTTATGCCCGCCCCACCGACGATGCGTGGGCCAGTTGGTTTGTGTTTGCTAGCGCCAATGGGCGGGTGATGGCGCGTAACATTTTTTTGGATGGCAATACCTTTGATGGCGAAACGCCGCGGGTTGACCGCCGCTGGCTGGTGGGCGACTTGAACGCCGGTGTGGCGGTGAGCCTTGGGCGGGCGCGGGTGAGCTATGCGTTGGTGAGCCGCAGCCGCGAATATTTTGGCCAGCCGGAAGGGGATGTTTTTGGGGTTTTGAATTTTGGCTACCGTTTTTAAAGGGTGTTAAGGATATTGAGGGTATTCAGGGTGTTCAGGATTTGTGGGTTTGGGCTTGTGCTGGGGGGGTAGGAGAGGGTATAGGAAGGGCGGTTGGAGGAGTGGCCGAGAGGTCGAAGGCGGCGGTCTCGAAAACCGCTAGAGTGGCAACATTCTCGGAGGTTCGAATCCTCTCTCCTCCGCCAGCTTGCCCGTGCAACGGGCTTACTCCAATTTAGAGAGAGGAACACGCCTACAAACGGCGCAGCCTATTCCAAGCTAGGCGTAATCCTCTCTCCTCCGCCATGATTGCCCGCTTGCGGGCTTAACCTAATAGAGAGAGGAACACGCCTTCAAACGGCGAAGCCTATTCCAAGTTAGGCGTAATCCTCTCTCCTCCGCCATGATTGCCCGCTTGCGGGCTTAACCTAAATAGAGAGAGGAACACGCCTTCAACTGGCGAAGCCTATTCCAAGTTAGGCGTAATCCTCTCTCCTCCGCCATGATTGCCCGCTTGAGGGCTTAATTATTAAACAAGCTGGATTCCAGACAGTTTGATTTTGCGGGTTCGCAAGTGCTCACCTCGCAAAACCTAAACTTCTGGAATGACGGCCCACGTGAGGTGCTTGTTATGCCCGCTTGCGGGTTGTAAACACACTTAAAACAAGCTAGAAGTGGGGGGTGGAGGCGTGGCTGAGTGGTCGAAAGCGGCGGTCTTGAAAACCGTTAGAGCGCAAGTTCTCGTGGGTTCGAATCCTACCGCCTCCGCCAGATGATTTTAGCACATAGTTGCTCGGTAGGAACAACGCGCAGCGTAATCCTACCGCCTCCGCCAATTTTTTTTGTTGTGGCTGAGTGGTCGAAAAGCAGCGGTCTGGTTTTGAATTGCGCGCCTTTGGCGCGACACCGTTAGAGCGCAAGTTCTCGTGGGTTCGACCCAGCGGGCGGCTTTGCCAATCCTACCACCTCTGTTAGTTGATTTGACTACCCCTAGCCTTTGTTGTGGCTCATGCTTTAATAAGAAAAAAAGAAGCCCCTTACGGGGCTCCTTTTTTTCAAACTCGACTAGAACTTCACCCGCATGCTCAGCGAGTAGATGTCGATGGTTTCGTCGTTGCTGACGCCCGTGACCTTGGGGTTCATGTTGCGGTACAGTGCACCTGCGGTGACACCGTTGCCCATGTTCCATTCGGCGCCGACGCCCATCACGTTCAGCTCTTGGCGGATGGTGGCGTGGGCGACGGGGTCTTTGAAGTTGCCGTATTCGGCGGCGACACCGTAGGCATCCCATGCGTAACCAACTTTACCGTACCAGCCTTCGGCTTCCTTCACGTCAGCGGCTTTTTTATCGAGGTGCTGGGTGGCGTAGGCCAAGGTGGCGCCCAGGCCGCTTTGGTGCTTCATCGAGATGGAGCCCAAAGTTGCGCCGGTTTGTTCATTGGCGGCAGTGGTGACGTTGCTGTTGATCATGGTGTGGGCCAATGCGCCGTCGACTGCGACCACGCCGTAGTCCTTCGCGTAGCGCACGTTCACATCCACGTTGCCGCCTTGGCTGGTGCTGAGGCTACCGTTCCAGCCGTTCCAGACCGGGCTGTTATAGCGGATGCTGTCGGCGCTGCCGAGGTCACCGTTGTTGCCTTGGGCGAATAGGTTGGTGGTGAGGTCTGTTCCGCCAACAGACAAGTTGGTGAAAGTGGCACCAGTTTTACGCTTATAGATGAGTGCGCCGCCCATGGATGCGACGTTGGCGTTGATCACGCTGCTGGCTGCGGCAAGGTCATGCGTGAAAGCATCGTCGGAAGCGATGTCTTGCTGGCCAATGAACAGGGCACCCCAGTTACCGGCGATACCGACGCGGGCGATACGTTCTGTGAGTGAAGGGCTGCTGCCGTTGGTTGGCGTGAAAGATTGGTTGGCAGTGGTGCTTTGGGTAATCACGTTGCTTTTGTTGGAGGACATTTCGTTCTCGAACAAGAAGCTGGCGGTGAGGCCGTTGTCGAGCTTTTGCTCGGCGCCGATACCGAAGCGAGTGGTTTCGTTGCTGTTATCAACAATGGTGGTGTCGGTGCTGCGGCCGTCGTCGTAGACCATCAAGGCTTTGTTAACGGTACCGTACATTTTGGCTTCCATGGCGTGAGCGGCCACAGGAGCAGCCACGATGGCGATGGCAAGTGCTTTGTTAAGGGTGGATTTCATACCTTGAGATTCCTTATATTTTTGTTTGTATCACTTTGGGCGCTTGCAATGACAAGAAGCGACTGGGACAAGCCTAGAAGATTTATAAATGCATGGTAAAGGGGGGTGCTGCTGTTTTCAACATCGGGGGTTGGAGCATGTTGCTAAATTGGCACTTCATGAGGTTTCATGAAAAATCATGACAAATGAGTTGCGCGATTAACACAAGGTATGATGTTGGGTGGTGTGTGCTCTTGCGATGCGGGGGGGCCACAGGTTATGGTTTGCGGTGACGTGAATATTAACAATATTAATAAAGGAGTATCCCCTTACTATGACTTACTGGCAGAAAACCTTAGCCCTGATGGCGGTAGCCCTGATGCCCGCTACGGTGCTGGCGCAGGATGTGGCGCCGAAAATTGACAGTGGTAACACCGCTTGGATGTTGGTAGCGACCGCTTTGGTTTTGTTAATGACGTTGCCCGGACTGGCGCTGTTTTACGGCGGTTTGGTGCGCAAAATTAACGTGCTGAACACCCTGATGCAGTGCTTTGCAATTGCCTGTGTGGTAACATTTATTTGGATTATTGCTGGCTATTCGATTAGTTTTTACGGTGGGATGGATGGCGTGGTGCCTGGCTACTTGGGCAGCATGGAGCGCTTTATGTTGCAGGGCATGACGGTGCACAGTGTGCACCCGCTGGCGCCTTCGATTCCGGAATCGGTGTTCATGATGTATCAAATGACCTTTGCGATTATTACCCCGGCCTTGATTGTGGGGGCAATTGTGGAGCGCATTAAGTTTAGCAGCATGATGGCCTTTATGGCACTGTGGAGCATTTTGGTGTATACCCCCATCGCCCACATGGTGTGGGGCGGTGGTGTGCTGGGTGTGAAAGGCGTACTGGACTATGCCGGTGGGACCGTGGTGCACATTAGTGCGGGTATTGCCGCGCTGGTGATGTGCCTGATGCTGGGCCGCCGCCAAGGCTGGCGCCACGATGCTGCTGGTTTTGAGCCGCATAACCTTGCCCTTTCGGTGATTGGTGCCAGCTTGCTGTGGGTTGGCTGGTTTGGGTTTAACGCTGGTTCAGCGTTGGCGGCTGATGGTCGTGCGGGCATGGCGATGACTGCAACCCACTTGGCAACGGCTTCCGCTGCGATTTTTTGGATGTGCTGCGAGTGGGCTGCTAAGGGCCGCCCGACCACCTTTGGGATGATTACCGGTGCAGTGGCTGGGTTGGTAGCAATTACCCCTGGTGCCGGCTTTGTGGACACCAAAGGTGCCCTGATTATTGGGGCTCTGGCGGGTGTGTTCTGCTTCTATGCCAGCACTTACCTGAAGGCGGCGTTGAAGTATGACGACAGCCTGGATGTGTTTGGGGTACATGGTATTGGTGGAATTTTGGGCTCGGTGCTGGTGGGCGTGTTTGCGGTAAAAGCCGTGGGCGGCACTGCTGGCATGATTGAAGGCAATACGGCGCAGCTGTGGATTCAGGTGCAAAGTGTGCTGATTGTGATGGCGTGGAGCGCGGTTGGCACCTGGCTGATTGCCAAGGCTGTTGACATAGTGATGGGCCTGCGCGCCAGCCCAGCTGATGAACGTGTGGGGCTGGACAAAGCCTTGCATGGCGAAATGATTAACTAAAACATCATTTTGCCTGACGATGCAGGGCCGTTTGTGCTGAACAACTGGCCCTGCTTTTTAAAAAGAAAAAACAGGTTGTATGATGAACTCGACGGTTAAAAATTTATCGCAAGCAGCCCAACAGGCGGCAGATGCTACGCCACGCCGTTTGAAGGTGATTATGAAGCGGTTAAGCGAGGATATTTTGCGCTTTGCCAAGAGCAATGAAACGATTGCGGGGCAGACGCAATTGCTTTCACTGAACGCCACCATTGAAGCGGCGCGGGCAGGGAAGAATGGTTTAGGATTTTCGGTTGTTGCGAAAGAAGTTGGCAATTTGGCGAAACAGGCTTCGGGGAATGCCAAGGCTTTCCAGGAGCGCGTTTTGGGGCGGATTGCGCAAGGAACAGGGTTTGCGGAAGGATTGGTTGACCAGTTGGAAGGCCAGCGGTTGACGGATATGAGCTTGAGCTTGGTGCAGTTTATTGTGCGGAACCTTTATGAGCGCACGGCGGACTGCCGCTGGTGGGCCACCGATGATGCGATGGTGAAGGTGTGCGAAAACCCCAGCGATGTGGCGCTGCAAGCCCATGCCACCATGCGGTTGGGGACGATTAATTTTTTCTATTCGGTTTATTTAGACTTAGTGCTGGTGGACACCAAGGGCAATGTGATTGCCAATGCCAAGCCTGACCAATTTAGTATGTTGGGACGGAATTTGGCGCAGGAGCAGTGGTTTAACAAAGCGATGCAGACCACCAAAGGCGACCAGTATGTGGTGGATGAAATTAAGCCATTTGCTAGCCATCATAACAAGCCGGTGGCAGTTTATGCGGCGACGGTGCGCAAGGAAGCCAAGCTGGATGGCGAGATTATTGGCGTGTTGGGGGTTTATTTTGATTGGGAAGCGCAGGCCAAGGCGATTGTGAGCAGCGAGCCGCCGCTAACCCCTGCTGAGTGGGAAAAAACTCGGATTATGTTGCTGGATGGCAATAAGCGGGTGATTGCGGCGAGTGATGAGCGGGGGCTTTATATGCCGTTTCCGCTGAAGGACAATGGCCAGAAGCGTGGAAGCTATTATGAGGGCACGGATATTGTGGCTTTTTCCAAGACGCTTGGTTATCAGGAATATGATGGTTTGGGGTGGTATTGCGTAACGGTACAGAACTATGAAAATGATACGGAAATTGCCAAGAAACTGGGGATTGTGGATGAGGCGCGGGGGACTTTGGTGGGAATTACGGGTGCGAAGAAGTAGAGTGTAGTGACGGTAAAACGGCCCCTTGCGGGGCCGTTGGCGTGATGGTGAATGGGCTGAGTTGGTTCAGCCGCAGCGGCGACGGCTGGCTGTGAGCCAGCGTCTGCATGGCTGCGCGGCTTTGGCCTTTGGCATGCCAACCACCATAGCAGCCTGCCCGATATGGACAGTACTGCCTCGATGGTTGCTTGCCAAAGCAGGTGCCAATGATAGCAGCATGATGAAGACCAACAGCCCGAACGTGATGAGGCCGAGGAGCAGTTGACGGCGCATGGGAGTTCTCCTTTGCGGTGAGGAAACGAGGAAGTTTTGCACGACGTCTGGCTTTATGCCAAGATACATGTCGATGAGCAAGCCCCCTGCCCTTTTGGCTACCAGAAACCAGCCGCGTGCTGTGGCGGCGAAGACCACGGTTTTTGTGTGCCGTGGTTGTGACCGATTGCCCGCTAAACAGGATAGCGAGGCGGCGGAGGGAGCGGAATTTTATCGAGAATTGAAAAAGTTACTGCGACCTTTGCCAGTGACTGTGCGGGCCAGCGGCTGTATGGGTGGCTGCGACTGTGGCGATGGTATGGCGGAAAATGGCTGCTGCACGGTGGGGATTGGCAGCCATGGGCGATTTGGCTATGTGTTGAACAAATTTGATCCCGCCCGCGATGGCTGGAAAGTAATGGAACTGGTGCAACTTTATTTGGCGGGCAAGCGCGGCAAAATTGCCAGCAAGGAGCATCCGCGGGCGGGTGAGATACGACCGCATATTGCCACCAAGCTTCCGCCTTTGTAGGCTTTTAGCGGCGGGAAGTAACTCGCCTGACGCGGCGCTTATCATTCGGGCTGCGGCTCCACGGCCGTAGCAAAATCGTTTGGCTCGCCACCACCCGAAAGTTCTTCCGCGTTTTGGCCGTAATCCCAATGTTCTCCAGCCGCAAATGGCTAATGCTATCGCTGTCCGTCAGCTTCACCGTAGCGGTGTTCACCTTGTGCAGCAGCGTCCAGTGGTCATGGGCTTTTTCAAGGCCCAAAATGGCCAGCTGGCCGCCCTCATTCACTTCCTCACGCAGTTTTTTCACATAGGTATCCGTCCGCCACGCCGGCCCCTGCGCAGGGTTTTTAAACACTCCCACCCGCACCTCCAAATGCAGCCGTTTGGGCAGCGCGCGGTTGGCCAATGCAATCAAATCCAGCAGTTCACGGTAGCCAATGCCATCAAACACCGCCATCGGCGCCGCTTTAGCCATCCGCTTAAAGAGCTTCTGCGCACGGTCCAGCTCAAACTGATGCCCAAACAGCAACCGGTACGCATTAATCACCGCATAAATCCCGCACAAACCATCCAGCTCACCTTGGGTAAACGGCTCAATGCCCGGCGCCACCCACGCCGCTGCCTTTCCGCGCTTGCCTCGCCCCAACCTTAATGCGTGAAACTTAACCTGCTTCACAATGAGGCACCCCTTCCGTGGAACCCTGAAACATCCCACGTTACATCCACGCGATTATAAAACACCCCGCAAGCATCCACCACCACCTTGCCCGCCAGCGCACCTGCAGGCAGCTCCTTAAACACCTTATGCGCCGTCAGACCCACCACCACATCAGCCTGCGCCAAAGCATCCTTCAACGCCACCAAACCCAACCCACTTTCTGTGTGCCATGTTTGCACGTGCGGTTCCACTACCAGCAGGTCCAAAGCAGCGTTTTGTGCCAGCTTTTCCACCACCGTAATGCTCGGGCTTTCACGCAAATCATCCACATCGGGCTTATAGGCAAGGCCCAAACAAGCCACCTTAACTTTGTCTTTTTTTCCTAAACTTAACACAGCATCTTCAACTTTGCTCTCAATCATTTTGGTAACCCAAAACGGCTTACCATCATTCACCTGCCGCGCAACTTTCATCAGCGGCGTCACGTCAGGCGCCGCATCAATAATAAACCATGGGTCCACCGCAATGCAGTGCCCCCCCACGCCCGTGCCCGGCTGCAAAATATTCACCCGCGGATGATGGTTAGCCAACGCAATCACCCGCCGCACATCCAGCCCCAGCTGGTGGCATGCCAAGCTCAGCTCATTGGCAAAGGCAATTTGCACATCGCGGCTGGCATTTTCCACCAGCTTCACCATCTCGGCCTCGGCCGCGGTGCAGGGTAACACCTCACCCTTCGTGAAACTTTTATAAAGTTCCACACCACGCGCCGTCGCCGCCGGGGTTAAGCCCCCCACCAAGCGGTCATTGTGCACCATCTCGTGCAGCGTATTCCCCGGAATCGCCCTCTCCGGGCAAAACACATAATCAACCTTGCCCGCCACATCAGGCCGCAGCCGCTCAATCACCGCTTGGCAATTCGCCACCGTGGCACCCACTGGGCTGGTGCTCTCCAGCACCACCAAATCCCCCGCCTTCAGCACCTTGGCAATGCTCGCGCTGCCCGCTTCCACAAAAGTCATGTCCGGCCGATGCGTCGCATGGTCAACCGGCGTTGGCAAACTCAGCACAAAAGCATCCGCAACCTGTGGCACCGCCACCGCCTGCAAGCGCCCGCTGGCATGGGCTTCGCGCACCAGTTCAGCCATGCCCGGCTCGCTAAACGGGCACACTCCCGCATTCACCGCCGCCACGGTCGCAGGATTAATATCCACCCCCACCACCGTATGCCCTGCCCGCGCCAAAATTGCGGCCATCGGCAAACCCATATACCCCAAACCGATGACTGAAATCTGCATAAATCCTCCCTCAATTCACTCCCCACACACCCACCCGTAACAGCGCGAACCCTACCCTCCCCTCCGCAGTAAATCAATGGCTTCAGCGTAATTTTCTGCCCCCACTACATAACTGCCTGCTACGACTCCATCTACTTTTGATTTTGCAGCATAACTAATTGTTTTATCATTGATTCCGCCATCAATTATGACCATTTTATCGGACCATTTTTGTTTAATTTTCTTTACCTTTTCAAGCATCTCTGGCCGAAATGCTTGGCCCCCTGCCCCAGCCTTGACTGTCATTACCAAAATTTGTGTTATTTGTGCGGAAAAATTATCAATCCAATCAATATCTTCATCTATATCCAACGCCAGTCCGCCTGTTATTCCTTCGGCAGCTAAAAACTGCAAACAGGCATTGATTTCTTGAGGTTTTGCGGCGGTGGGATGGATGACGACGCGCATCTCTTTGCCTCCAGCGCGACCATATTTTATATAATCTTCAATGACTTGCTGAGGGTTCTTCACCATAAGATGGATATCGAGCGGGAGTTTTACGCTGCCGCGAATGGCTCTAAGTGATTCAATTCCAAAGGTTTTTGGGGAGACGAAGGCGCCGTCCATAACGTCGACATGGAGCCAATCGGCGCCGGCGGCCTCGAGCAATTGGGCGATACGGCAGATTTCCGCCACATCGCCACCGGTTTTATCCCAAACTGCAAGCAAACTGGGGGCGATTATCATGGGGGGATTGTACTCTTTTTTGGTGATGATTTGGTGGTTTTTTGGGTGAGAGAAGACTACCGCATTTAAGCTGGTTTGGGGTGGGGTTGGGGTTAGATTTGGCACAAAAAATGACGGAGAGGGCTTTTGGGGAGGAGGGTGTTCTTAAAGTTACTTGGTGTGAAATCTTGTGTGATAAAAATATGACAAAATGCAGTGGTTATGGGTTGGGTGAGTCCCCCGTGGATCCCTACCCCCATGGGGACTTTGGGTGTGGGTATGAGTTGGGAGTACATGGGGGTGGGATGACGGCTACGCCGTCTTGGCTTGGCCTTATCTGTTGTAGCCAGTGCAAAACTTTGAGGGACTGTTAGAAAATTTCAAGGTGTGCAGCTGCACACTGTGCTGCGTTTCACGAAACGCCTCATTTTACGGCAAGCCGTTAGTCTCCGTTGCGCTTCGGCGCACTCGCGTCTCTTGCTTTTATTAACTATGCCTAAATTTTCTTTTTCAAAAGCATATAATTGTCGGATATTTCTGAATACCCATCAGTTTTATAAAAATGCACAGCGTGACTGTTGGTTTTATGAACTGCCAAAACGACACTTGTCATTTTATTTTTCTTTAACCAACTTTCAACTGCCCGATTTAATTGGTGCCCAATTCCATAACCTCTCCATTGTTCATCAACAAACAAGTCAGTTAATGAACCATCTTTTGAAGTTACCCCATCCAGCATTCCCACTACATAGCCCAAAATATGCTTATCATTCTTAGCTATGTAATAAACTTTATCTGCATGAGACAACCAATCTTTCACTTGGCTTTTCAAACTTTCTCTTAGTTTAGCAAGACTTTGAATTTCTTGTTTTTCTAAATCTTTTTTTTGAAAAATCTGCGATTTAAAAACCAACGGCCACAAGTTATTAAAATCGTTAATATTTGCTTTAACTATTTTGTAATTCATTATAATTTTCCTTATCACTCTAACATCCTACCACCCTCAAACCCTATTTCCACCACCTAACTTCATTCTTCCGCCATCTTCTGTCAAACTATTACGCAGCTTAGGCAAGCCCCCCGTGGATCCCTACCCCCATGGTGGGTTTTGGTGTGGGTATGAGTTGGGAGTGCATGGGGGTGGGATGACGGCTGCGCCGTCTTGGCTTGGCCTACACGGTTTCAGCTTAGTTAAAATCCCAGCCTTCGCCGGGATGACGGCCCAGGTGGGGTGCTTGGTACTTTAACTTTGCTTGCGGAGTTGGTTTCATAATCAGTTGGACCGACATGACCGCTAGGCCGTTAATCTTTAGAAACAAAAATGTAACCCCGGGCTCAGGC
>RFNJ01000034.1 GCA_009927255.1 Pseudomonadota bacterium
GGTCAGCATTTGCCACTATGCAAATGCTGGGGCCCCGCTGGCTATCCGGCACCACCCGTGTCGCCCCCTCTCTACAACGCTCCCACTAAAAAACCAACCCAATCCCCCCTGTCACCCGGCCATCCTGTCACCCGGCCATCCGGTCACCCAGTCACCCGGTAAAAACCAAAAGGCCCCCAAAGGAGCCTTTTGAAAGTATCCAGCTAAAACTACTGGAGCAGTCGCAGCAGCAAAGCGGGCTGCTGGTTAGCCTGAGACAGCAAGCTCACACCGGCCTGAACAAGCACGTTCTGGCTGGTAAACTTGGTAATCTCAGCGGCCACGTCAACGTCCAAGATAGCACTCTGGGCGGCAGTGGTGTTGGCAATCGAGACACTAATGTCAGCCGAAGCAAACTCCAACCGGCTTTGTGCAGCACCCACGTCAGCACGGCGGCTGGAAACCGTCGTAATGGCGCTGTTCAGCAAGCCAATCGCCGTGTCAGCGCCAGAACGTGTACCAATCGAAGTGGTATCAATCCCCAGCGTGCTGGTGGTGGCGCTGCCCAAGCTAAAGCTCACACTGTCGTTCACCGTGGTACCGGTCCCCACTTTAAAGTCAAAGGTGGTAGAACCAACGCTGGTCGAGTTCGCACCCACCAGTTGGCCAAGTTCACCCACTTGAATGTTAAAGCTGTCAGCCGGGTCAAACGCCGCAGTCACGTTAAACTGGAAGCTAATCCGTGTTTGCGCAGCACCCGTACCGTTCACCAAGGTCACCGTCTTCAAACCGGCGGTGGTCAGGTCAACGTTGGCGGTGGAAGCAAAGGTCAACCCACCAGCCGTCAAGGTCGCGGTCGAAGTCGTACCCACGCTGCTAAAAGTCACCGTGCCACTGTCCAAGTCACCAAAATTAAAGGTGCTGCTGGTTCCCTTAAACACGTTCAGCAGTTTGGTGTCGCGGTTGTTAATCGCCGGGGTGTGGTCAGTGCTCACCGCAAAGGTCGCAGTAGCACCGCTGGTAAACGTCGTACCACCAACCGTAAAGGTCACCGAAAACTCGTTACCATCGCCATCGCTCAGGTTAAAAGTCTTAGAACCCGATGAAGTAAGGTCCACAGCTGTTACTGTAGTAAAGCTCTTACCACCCACGGTTGCCGAAATGGTCGATGCCGTCGCGGTCGCAGCGCTCAAGTTCAGCGTCACACCATTCAGGTCTGCAATCCTCGGTTGGTTCACACCATTAAAGGTAATGGCGCTAATCGAAGATGTGCTTGCGGTAACCGAACCCGTACCAGTAATGGTTGGGTTAGCCACCGTCACGTCGTTCAGGTTCACATCCACTTGGCTGGTGTTCAGGTTCACAATGGTCGGCGTAATGGTCGCCACGTCACCATTGGCAAACGCAGTGGTCAGCGTAAAGCTCACATCCACTTCGTTGCCCAAACCATCGGTCAAGGTCACGGTCTTAGCACCGGTGGTGGAAAGGTCAGCAGTGCTGCCATTCAAACCAGTGGTCGCGTTTTTCACGCTAAATGTGCGCGCCACACCATCAGCACCGGTGACGGTACCAAATGCAAGGGTCGAACCTGCACCAGCCACACCACCCGCAGCTGCACCAGTAATGGTCAGCGCCACACCGGTAAAGTCAGATGCATTCAAGCTGGAACCTTCGGTCAAGCGGAAGTTCAGCTTTGAAGTGTTAGCGGTAATATTCGCCGCCTGCGCACCACCTACCGCGTAGCTAATGCTACGGTAGCCGTTCACCACGCTGCTGCTCACGTTCTTGTCAAAGTTGCTGTTCAGCGTCACGGTGGCGCCCAGGTTGTTAAAGTTCACCGTCTGGCTGCTACCGGCAGCAATGGCAGTGGCGCCAATGTTCACCGTGTCCACTTGGCCGGTCACCAGGTTGGTCAAACGCAACTGGTTACCAACGGCGTCGTAGGAAAGCGCAGCCGCACCAGGCGTAAAACCACTACCAAAGCTAATACCAGTCACACCTTGGCCAATCAGGTTCCGAATAGTCCCTGGCGTGCCATTCACCGGCGTCGTACCAGTGGTGCTCAGGTTGTTAATATCAGCCAACACCCCAGCCGTGCCCGAGAGCAGCTTGGTGCCGTTAAAGTTAGAAGTCGCAGCAATCCGGTCAACTTCCGCCTTCAGGTTGCTAAACTCTTGGTTCAGCAAACTACGGTCAGCGTCAGCCAACTGGCCGGATGAAGACTGGGTCGCCAAGCTCTTCAAACGCACCAGAATGTCCCCAACGGTCGAAAGTGCACCGTCCGCAATCTGTAGCAAGCTAATCGCTTGCCCGGCGTTGTTGCTTGCTTGGGTCAAACCGGCCACCTCAGCTTTCAGCTTCGAACCAATCGCCAAACCAGCGGCGTCGTCTTTAGCCTGTGGAATCCGGCTACCAGAAGAAAGCTTCTGGAGAGAGCTAGCGGCCTGGTTGCTAGCATTGTTAATGTTGCGCTGCGCGCCAAGGGCGGGCAGGTTGGTGTTAAAGGTAATACCCATAGGAGTAAGTCCTTACTTGGAGTTATTGTTATCCCGGCTACATGCCGGCTGATCAACAGGCTGCCCGTCTTTTCATCACCTGTCCAGTCCTCTCTTATAACCTCCTGCTCACCCCCACCGCATCCACGTTGCATGGCCCGCTCTTCACAAATCACCTTATCTTTCATCACATTAAACAATATTTTCAATCACTAAACGCACACCACTCATCCAAAACATCAACAATCTCTAGCCCCTGCCCACCCCCCCACCACAACATTTCGCTGCATCCCCCTGCGGCACATTTAACACACAAAAACCTCCACAACCCCCTTGCCTAAACGCCCCATCTCAGCCATCAATAAAACCATAATAACCCGTGGCACGTAGCCCAACCCTACCCGTAAGTACGCGAATAAAAACAACGCTTTCCAAAGGGGGCCACGCATTATGGAAACCATCATCGCCGCCTTTCGCAGCCTCGGCCCCGCGCGCATCATGGCGCTGTTCATCGGCATTGCTGCGGTCATCGCCATTTCGTCGCTTGTGATTAACCGCGCCCAAACCCCCGGCCTCGCCCTGCTCTATGGTGGGCTTACGGCGCAAGAAGCCTCCCGCATCACCGACTATCTAAGCAGCCAAAACATCCCCCACGAAGTCAAAGGCGACGGCGCCATCTACGTCCCCTCCACCCAAGTCGGCACCCTGCGCTTGCAGGTCGCGGGCCAAGGCATGGTCGGCGCCAGCGGCGCGGGCTACGAACTGTTCGACAACCAAAGCAGCTTCGGCACCACCAACTTTGTCAGTAATATAAATGCCAAACGCGCACTGGAAGGCGAGCTCGCCCGCACCATCGGCACCCTACCCGCGGTCAGCAGCGCCCGCGTCCACATCGTGCTCCCCAAGCAAAGCCTGTTCAGCCGCGAACAAGTCACTCCCAGCGCCGCCATCGCGCTCAACCTCGGCAACCGCACCTTGCAGCCCGAGCAAGTCTCCAGCATCGCCCAACTGGTCGCCGCCGCCGTCCCCAATCTCACCACCCAGAATATTACCGTCATAGACCAACGCGGCGCCATGCTGTTCAACGGTGCCGAAACCGAAGCCACCGCCAGCGGCGGCGCCACCCTGCGCCGTAAGCTGGAAAAATCGTATGAGGACTCCCTCACCAGCATGCTGGAAAGAGTCGTCGGCAGCGGCAAAGTCGCCGTGCGTGTAAATGCCGAACTGAACCTCGAAAAAGTCGCCGAACAAGCCGAGATTTTTGACCCCACCCAGCAAGTTGTCCGCTCGGAACAAACCATCGAAAGCACCAGCAGCGGCGCCGGCAGCGGTGCAGGCGGTGTCGCAGGCTTGCAAGGCAACACCCCCGGCGGCGCGGGCGGCGGGGCGTCAAGCGGCGCAGGCGGCAGCGCGGAATCCCGCACCGAAACCACCACCAACTACGAAATCACCAAAACCACCCGCACGCTGGAACGCAGCGGCGGCGAAGTGAAAAAACTTAGCGTCGCCGTGCTGGTCGAAGGCAAAACCACATCCGCTGCCGAAGCCGCCGAAGGCGCCGCTGCAGCCGCCCCCGCCTACACTCCTTTAACCGATGACGAAAAAGCCCGCCTACGCACGCTGGTCGAAACCGCCGTCGGCTTCAACGCCACCCGTGGCGATAAAGTGGAAGTCATCGATATGCCCTTCACCGCCGCCCCCGAAATCGCCGCAGTCGAAGAACCCTTCATCACCAAAGACCAAGCGCTGGACCTCGCCCAATACGCCCTGATGGCCATCGCCCTCCTCATCGTCGCCCTGATGGTGGTCAAACCCTCGCTGGCCACCCTCAACGCCGCCATCACCGCCGCCGCACCGGTAGTCATCAGCAACGCCGCCCCCGCCGTCAGCAACGTCATAGGCGATGTCGGCGGCGAAGCAGGCGGCAGCACGATAGACATGCGCTCGGTCCAAGGCCGCGTGAAAGAATCTTCGGTCAAAAAAGTCAACGAAATCATCGACCAATACCCCGAAGAATCCCTCGGCGTGGTGCGCAACTGGATGAACAGCGCCCCCGGCAACAGTCAGCAACAGGGCTAATCCACCATGGCATCCCTCACCGGCCCCCGCAAAGCCGCCATTCTCATTCTCGCCATGGGCGAACAACGCGCCGCCCAGCTATTCTCCTACATGGACGACTACGAAATCCGCGACGTCTCCCGCGAAATGGCCAACTTAGGGCAAGTCAGCTCCGATGAAATGGAAAGTGCTTTGAACGACTTCGCCGACGCCATCGGCACCGGCGGCGGCGGTGTGGTTGGCGGCTGGGGCACTACCGAACGCTACCTCAAAAGCTTCCTCAAGGAAGACCGGGTGAAAGACCTGATGGAAGAAATGCGTGGCCCCGCAGGCCGCACCATGTGGGAGAAACTCGCCAACGTCCACGAAGAAACGCTGGCCAACTATTTGCTGAATGAATATCCGCAAACCGTCGCCGTCATCATTAGCCGCATCAAGCCCAGCCACGCTGCCAAGGTGCTGGCCGTGCTGCCGCAGCAGCTTGCCCTCGAAGTCATGGAGCGGATTCTGGTGATGGACAACGTCCCCCGTGAAGTCTTGGGCGCGCTGGAAGAATCGCTCAAGTCCGAATTCATGCGCAACTTGGCGCAAAAAACCAACCGCGACGCCCACGAACAAATGGCCGAAATTTTCAATAATTTTGACCGCTCCAATGAACAAAAGTTCATGGGCCTGCTCGAACAAAAACACCCCAACGATGCCGAGCGCATCCGCGCCCTGATGTTCACCTTTGAAGATATTATGAAGACCGACGACAAAGGCATCCAAACCATCCTCCGCGATATCGATAAAGAACTGCTGCCAATGGCCCTCAAAGGCGCCAAGCCCGAAATGCGCGAAAAGTTCTTCAAAAACATGTCCGAACGCGCCGCCAAAATCCTCAAGGAAGACATGGAAACCATGGGGCCCGTCAAAGTCAAAGAGGTCGACGAAGCCCAGCTCAAAATCGTCGCCGTCGCCAAAAAACTGGCCGACAAAGGCGAAATCGTCATCGTCACCGCCGCCGAGGGCCAAGATGAATTCATCACCTAACCCAACCCTCAGTAAACCATCATGCCATCAGCCTCAATTTTGCACGATGGGCACAATGCA
>RFNJ01000033.1 GCA_009927255.1 Pseudomonadota bacterium
CGAACCAAAGCTTGGCTCGCCGGAGCCCGTAGGGCGTAGGCGGCTAAACTAACATGTCCGCCATCTACCCCAACCAACTCGCCCAAAACCTCAAGCCCCTGCCCGCGCTGGTACTGCTGTGGGGGGAAGACGCCGGCGCCATCCGCCAAGCCGCCCAGCAAGTTATCAAAGCCACCCAAATCGACACCGCCGACCCCTTCGCCTGCGAAAAACTCACGCTATCCGACCTCCAAACCACCCCCACCCGCCTGGCCGAAAGCGCCCAAACCCTCAGCTTCACCAGCCCCCATCGGCTCATTCTGGTGCAGGGGATTTCCGGCGCCGAAGCCGCCACCACGCTCGCCGCCCTCACCGAAGCGGTTAAAAGCACCCTCAGCTTCCCCCTCCAAGGCGTCACCATCGTCATCCCTGTGCCCCACGCACTGGATAAAACCTCCCCCCTGGTCAAAGCCGCCGAAACCCACGCCCAAGCCCTCAGCGTGCGGTTTTTTGTCGAAGCTGGCGCCAACCTCAGCCAATGGCTGCAAACCGAACTCAAAGCGCTGGGCCAAAGCATCGAACCCGACGCCCTCCAACTCCTCACCGAAGGCTTGGGCGCCGATAAAGAACTCGCCCGCCGCGAACTGGAAAAACTCGCCACCTATGCGGGAGATGAAACCCCCATCACCACCACCCACGTGCTCGCCAGCCTCGCGGGCAGCACCCCCGCCGATGCCTTCCGCCTCGCCGAAGCCGTTGGCCAGCGCAACCCACAAAAAGCCGATGCCCTGCTGCAAAACCTGCTCGGCCAAGGCGAAGACCTCTCCGCTGCCTTCACCCTCACGCTCCGCCACTTAGCTCTGCTCAAACAAGCCCAAACACTCAAAGCCCAAGGCCAGCCGGATGCCGAAATCCTCAAACTCACCGGCAAACTCCGCGCCCCCAAGCCGGTGCAGAACGATTTTCTCAACCAAGCCAAACGCTACCCCCCCCAACGCCTGCAAACGCTGCCGGAATACGCCATAGAAACCCTCACCCACGCCCGCAGCGGCCTGCTGGAAAGCAACTTCGTCCTCCACCGCGCCCTCCTCGCCCTCTCCGCCTAGATAGTCTATATATTCAATATGACATTAAGTGGGGGTGCAGGGGGCGCAGCCCCTGCGACCGCGCAGCGGTCATGCCGGCCCAATTTGGCATGATGGCCGGTATTCACGAAAATCCGCTCTTACGAAAACGACCAAATCTCACACAACT
>RFNJ01000176.1 GCA_009927255.1 Pseudomonadota bacterium
GCCATGCCCCGGGGTGACGTCCCACGGGTAGTGCTTCATACTCAAGCAGTTCTGTAAATTATACAGCTGGCTATAGCACTAACACCATTTAGGCGGCGATGCCTTCGGCCTTCAAAGCCGCCTGCACCGCAGGGCGTTCGGCCATACGCTGCATGAAGCCTTGCAGGTTTTTCAGGTGGCCGGTTTCTAGCTTGATGGAGTCGTAGTTGGTCCAGCGGGTGACGTTGTAGAGGTAGCCATCGGCTACGGTGAACTCTTTGCCCATTAGGTAGGGTTTTTGGGCCAGCACTTCATCGATGTAGGCGTATTTTTTGGTGACCCGTTCTTTCCAAAACTTGCGGAAGTCGGCGGGCATATCTTGATTAAACAGCATGCCGGTACCTTTGTGCAGCTCGCTGGTGATGTAATTGAGGTGCTCTTGCAAACGGCTGCGCTCCAGCGTGCCATTGGCGGGCGCCAGCTTTTTAGTTGGGGCTTGGTCGGCAATCCATTGCATAATCGCCGGGCCTTCAGTCAGCACTTCACCATTGGGCAGGCGCAATGCGGGCACTGCACCTTTGGGGGCAATTTTGTAATAGTCTTCGCCGCTTTCGTGCAGCTTGTGCTCTTTCAAGTTCACCCGCACCAAGTCAAAATCCAGGCCAGCTTCACGCAGGGCGATTTGTGGCCCCAGTGCGCAGGCGCCTTGGCTATAATAGAGGGTTAATTTGTTGCTCATGTTTGTTTCTCCTATTGTTTCTGTTACTCCCTACCACCAACGCAGGCACTCTAACATCTATTTTTCATTATTTCAATAAAAATGATATATTGAAATGAAATGTTTTCTACATTATAATAAGCTTATGAAAAACTTTACCCACCCGCGCGCTGAGGACTTTAGCTTGCCTGCTGTGTTGGCAGCGTTGGGTGATCCTCACCGCTTGGCGTTGGTTAAGCAGTTGGCCAGTTGCCCTAAAGGTACCCCGATGAACTGCGCCAAGGCGGCGGAAACTTTGGCCAATATCCCCCTTTCCACCCGCCACCACCATTTGCGCATTTTGCGTGAATCGGGCGTGATTTTAAGCCAGCGCAAGGGCGTGGAAGTACTGAACAGTTTGCGCAAGGTGGAGCTGGAACAACGCTTCCCCGGCTTGCTAAAGAATATACTGAAGCAAGGCTAGCCAAGCCGGATAAACTGGCCTATAAACGGCGCCATGCTCACTGCTTTCAAACCCATTCGCCAGCTTTATGACTGGACCCTTGGCCTTGCCGCCCACAAACATGCCAGCTGGGCCTTGTGCGGTATTTCATTCGCTGAAAGTTCGTTCTTTCCGATTCCACCAGATTTGATGCTTATTCCAATGACCATCGCCAACCGCGCCAAGGCGTGGTGGTATGCGACCATTTGTACGGCCAGTTCCGTAGCAGGTGGCTTGGCTGGTTATGCGATTGGTTACTTTGCGTTTGAATATATTGGCGCGCCGATTATTGCTTTTTATGGTCTGACGGAGCAAATGGCGGGCTTTCAGCAATCCTACTCTGAACATGGCCTGCTGATTGTGCTGATTGCCGGCTTTACCCCCCTGCCCTACAAGCTGATTACGATTGCTTCGGGCGTGTTTAGCTATGCGTTGCTGCCGTTTACGATTGCTTCTATCGTTTCGCGCGGGGCACGGTTCTTTTTGGTGGCAGGGCTGCTGTATTTCTTTGGCCAACCCATCCGCACCTTCATTGAAAAGCACTTTGAACTGCTCACCATCGCCTTTACGCTTGCGTTGATTGGTGGGTTTGTGGCGATTAAGTATCTGATATAAATCTATACTAGGACTTAGAAAGGGGGCGATGCCCCCTTTTGCTATTTTGGCGTTACGTAACTAGACGTTATCGCCGAGCCAGCCTTCAGGCTTTTTGGAGGCTGGGAGTTGGCGTTGTTCCAGCTCTTCCTTCAGGCCTTCCAGTTCGGGCATGGGGGCGGTGGGGCTGGCAACTTTAGGTTCTCCAGACTTGGCCCACCAGGGTTTTTCGATTTTGCTGGGGGTGGCTTCGGCTTTTTTGGCTTCGGGTTTCACCTTTGGCGCTTTGGGCTTGGCGGGGGTGGCTTCGGCGGTTGGCATCGCTTTGAGTTCGTAGGGCAATGCGGTGCCGGGGTGGAATTCGACGCGGCGGTTTGCGGCGCGGCCTGCGCGGGTGTTGTTGCTGGCGACGGGGTAGGCTTCGCCGTAGCCCACCGCTTTGAGGCGCTGCTTTTCGACGCCTTGGCGCATCAGGCCGCGCAGGGTGGATTCCGCCCGTTGTTGGCTGAGCCATTTGTTGTAGAGCGGGCTGCCGGTGACGTCGGTGAAGCCAGCGAGCACCATCGATTCGGTGGCGCAGGACTTGAGCGCGCCTGCCACTTTGGTGAGGGTGGGTTGGTGGCTGGCGTTGAGGTCGGCTTTATCGAAAGCGAACATCAGCTTTTCGGTTTTGGTGTTGGCGACATCGGCGCAGGTGCCAGCGGCGGGTTCGAGGAGGTTGATTTGGCTGGCGTCGGTGGTTGTGGTGGATTCTTCGCTGATAACGGGAACTGTTGGAGTTACCGTTTCCACCGCGAAGGCGACTTTGTAGGCTTCGGGCAGGGTGGCTTTGATGGCGTTTTCCATTTGGCTGGCGAACTGTTCATCCAGCACGGTGCCGCTGACCATAATTTCGGTGCCCGCCAGCGTGATGGTCGCCTCTTCTAAATTCGTGATGTTAAACAGCACGGTGCCTGCGGCGGTGCGCCAGCCGGCGGGGGCGCCTTCGATGACGGCGAGGTTGGCGCTATCGACATTTTTGACGCCGTTGTAGTGGGTGGCGGCCAAGCGCAGCAGCACGGCTTTGTCGGCTTCGCTGGCGACGTTGCCACTTAGGGTTACTTTTTCACCTTGTTTGGCGATGGTGAGGGTGTAGGCTTTGGCCAGTTGGCGGGCGGTTTTGCTGAGGACTTCGGTGCCGCTGGCGAGGGTGAGATTATCCTGCACTTGTGCCACGCCGAACACGCGGGAGGCGGCGGTGAGGGCTTTGGTGCGGGATTCTTCAGATGGGGCGACACCGCTGAGGGTGACTTTGCGGCCTTCGACGGCGACATCGGCCCACAGCAGGCCTTGTTCGGCCAGGGCGGTGGTGGCGCGGTTGGCGATGTCTTGCTCGATTTTCGGGCTTAGCCAGCGCACGCCCAAAACCATGGCATAAACCATGACGGCCAAGACGGCGGCGGTGAGAAGGAGGCGACTCATGTGTGGGACTTTCCTGTTATAAATTGCATGTTGTATGCGGCGAGTATGCAAGGATGTGCGGATTTGGCAACAGATGTGCTTATTGGGGAGGCAGGGAAGTGTGACCGGATGACGGGGTGACCGGATGACAGGGTAACCGGATGACAGGGTAACCGGTTTGGGTTTGGTGGTTATTTGGGGGGCGGTTGGGTTGTTTTTGGCTTGGGGGTGAGTGAAGATGGGGCATGTTGATGACCGCTTTGGAGATTATTTGGGAATATCGGGTGGCTTTTGGGCAAGGGCTGTTGGTGACGTTGCAGATGTCGGCAATTATATGGCTGCTGGGGATTGGTTTGGGCACGTTGCTGGGGTGGTATGCGGCGGGGCACACCAGCAGTGTGGGGCGCACCATTCGGGTTGTGGCATTTGTGCTTTCGGGCGTGCCGACCATTGTATTTTTGTTTTGGCTGCACTACCCCGCGCAGGCGATGGCGGGAGTGGTGATTGACCCGTTTTATACCGCGGTGCTGACATTTGTGATTTTGAATATTATTGGGGTTTCGGACATTGTGCGCGGGGCGTTGGAGGATTTCCCCAAGCACTACGCGGTGGCGGCGCGGGTGTGTGGGATGAGTGAGCGGCAGACGTTCCGGTATATTCAGTTGCCGCTGCTGCTGCGGGGGATTATTCCCGGACTGCTGATGCTGCAAATTACCATGCTGCATACCACTCTTTTTGCCAGTTTGATTAGTGTGGAGGAGGTGTTTAGGGTAGCACAACGGATTAACGCGATGATTTATAAGCCGGTGGAGATTTATACCGCGCTGGGGATTTTCTTTTTGTGCATCAGCCTGCCGGTGAATGGGTTGGCGATTTATTTGAAAAACCGCTTTACGCGGGATGTGAGTGAGAGGTAGCCATGCTGAAAGCCACGAATTTGGGGTTGCGGTTTGGGGGGCGGGAGGTTTTGCGTGGGCTGAATTTGACGATTGAGCCGGGGGAGATTGTGACGGTGATTGGACCGAGTGGCGCGGGGAAGACCAGTTTGCTGAAGTGCCTTTCGCTGTTGGAGCACCCCACCAGCGGCAACTTGCAGGTGGATGGCGAGGGGTATGCTTTTCCGTGGCCGGAAGACAAGAAACTGGTGGCGCCGTGGCCGATGCTGACGGTGGTATTTCAGCAGCTGTTTTTATGGCCGCACTTAACCCTGCGCGAGAATATTTTGCTGCCCCATGCCGCTGCCGCCAAGCACCCCCCTGCCCGCGATTTTAACCGCGTGGTGGAGGTGCTGGAGATGGCGGAGTTTTTAGACCGTTACCCTAACCAAGTTTCCGGCGGGCAACGCCAACGCTGTGCCCTGGCCCGCGCGATTTTGCTAAAACCGCGCTACCTGCTGCTGGATGAAATTACCAGTGCGCTGGATGTGTTGCAGGTGGCGAAAATTACCGGATTTCTGCCCGAACTGGCCAAGCAAGGGATTGGCATGTTGCTGGTGACCCACCTGCTGAACTTTGCCCGCCACACCAGCGACAAGGTGCTGTATTTGGAGAATGGCGCGATTGTGGAGAGTGGCAGCAAGAGCATTTTGAGCAAGCCAAAGACGCCGCAGTTGCGGGCGTTTTTGCGGGCGGCGGAGGTGGCGAGTTAGCCGGGTGGTCGGATGACTGGGTTACCTGATGACCGGGTGACGGGTATAAAAAGGCCCCCCGCCTTGCGCTTTTGGCGCTTGGCGGGGGGTATTTTTTGAGGGCAGATTGCTGCCTTAGGTTGTTGTGGGCCAGAACGGCTTGGTGATGCGGCTCCAATCGAGCTGCACGAGCAGCGGCGATAAGATGTAGAGCAGCGTGCCGACCAGCACGACGAGCATCACCACCCCAAACCAGCGCGGCACTGCATTGGTTTTCCGTAAGGCCATGGTAAAGAGGAAGAGCATTGCGGGAAACAGCGGAAAGAAGCTGTAGCGCACCACTTCGTTCATCATTCCCAAGGCTTGGGCCGGGTTGCGGAAGTCGAGCACCACGTCAATCACGTTACGTGAGCTTGGCCGCGTGGTGACCGGCAGCAGGCTGGCAATTTGCGTGAGCACAGGCTGGATGCTCTTTTCAGCATTGCCAATGTTCACAACATGCCCACGGATGATACCGATGCGGCCCTGACTGTTATTGGGCTTGTTCAGTTCCGCCTCCATGGGTTCTGCCATGTTGGTGAAAACGCCCTGCAAGCCTTTGGCTGTATTAGCCGCTTGAGTAACCAACTGGTTGGCTCCAGCTTGGATACTGATCAGTTCGTTAAGCAAGTTGTCGGGATTGACGGACTTGTCATCGAACCTAATCGTGTTCAGGGTACCAACAACCGCTTTGAAGCGGTCGCGGAGTGGCGTAATTAACACCTGCGCTTGCTCAGACTGCGTTTTGAGCACCTGTGAGGCGTTCAGGACGTTATTTTGCGCAGCCCTGATTTGGCGTGACAACGTACCGGTTGCCCGCTGACCAGCGGCCGTGAGTTGATCGAGCGGAGTATCAACCGGCACCCGTTCCTCTTCGTTAATGACGCGCACCAGTGTGGTGGCGGCAGAATCGGCGAGGTTTTTGGCACTGGCCAAACCTGCTTGCGCTTGTTCGGCTCGTTCCAGTGCGTTTTCGACCAGTGACGTGCCAGTGCGGACGTTTTCCACACCTGCGGTTTGTCTGCCAGCCGTGCTGAGTGCTGGCAATATGTGCAAACCTATGGCAATAACGATGCCAAGGATGAACATGGTAGGTAGTCCTACCCAGCGTCCGGCTCTTTCACTTTCTTCTGGCATTCTCTCGAGATATATCCAGTAGCCAGTGACTAGAATGGTTGCCGCCACCGTAACGATGTTGGCGGTCGTTTGGCCATTGGTCTCAAGGAACCAGGGGTAGGCCAAGACTGCCGAGGTGCCTTCAGCCACCAGGATGAGAAACACCCGGAAGATGAACCATCCATCGGCGTTTTCTGTTGGCATATAGGGGCGCACGAACGCCACAATGCCAATGACCACAGCGTAGAGGGTGAGATAGAGAATCGTTACGCCGATGATATCTTTCGGCATAAACTGTTCATGATACCACCACACCGCAACAAGGCCGAGAGGGAGTAGGAGGAACGCGAATGGATTTTCTACCACCGCCATCAACATGCGTAGAAGCGACGTTTTGGCAGTGGCGACCAGCGTATTCCAGTTTAGTTCAGCTGATTGTTCAGCCGGAGAGGCAGTTTTAGGGGGTTCAGGTTCCGCCATGGGCGGGCTCCTTTATGAAACAGTCTGATCACAGCGATGTTGCTGTAGATGTATACCTTTCACAGTTTTAGTAAGTTGGCAAGGGGGAAATGCGTTCCGGGGATTTTTAGCTGGCTTTGCGGCTGTTTAGCTTAGGGCACTGGAAGCTCGAGCACGGGATTTAGGTTGGTTTTGGTGATGGTGAGGGGGGTTTGGGTGGTTTGGCCTTGGGCGTTTTGCACGGTGACTTGGTAGCTGCCGGTGGGGACGGGTTGGAAGCTGAAATTACCTTCGGCATCGGGTGTGGTGGTTTCGAGTTTTTCGCCCTTGGTGTTGGTGAGGGTGATTTGCAGGCCGCCGGCGCTTTGGTTGGGTTTGAGGCTGAGTTGGCCGGTAACTTCGGCCTGATAGACCAGTGCGATGGCCACTTGGCCGCTGTAGCCGGCGCCTTGGGCGATGAGGGTGTGATACACGCTGGCGGGTTTGAGCGTGAGGCTGGGGAGTGTGCTTTCAATCACTTCCAGCGTGTTGTTACTGTTGGGCAGCAGCGCGGTGATGCGGGCGCTGCCAGCGGCGTTGGTGGTGGCGGTGATGCCGCTGCGGAGGTTGCGGACTTCGACCCCTGCCACGGTTTCCTCATTCGCATCGCGCGTGCCGTTGGTGTTTTCATCGATGAAGGTAACGACGTCGGCCACCGCGTAGCCGAAGCCTTCGCCACGGGCGGGGACTAGCTTGTAATTGGGGCCGCTGCCGAGTTGGGCGGGTTGGGGAGATGGGCCAGCGGCGGGTTCCACCGCAGCGTAGGGGGCGAACTGCACGCCGAGGTTGGCGCCCAGCTGGAAGTTGCTGGTGAAGTCCGCCCCGTAATTCCCCGTGGCTTGGCCCGCCACCAGCGTGCTGCTGGCGAAGCGGGTGAGGAAGGCGCCCACGTCGGTATCCTTCCCCAAGCGCACTTTTTCGCGCAGGCTGGCGGCGAGGTCGCCTTCGGCGAGCATGGTGGCATCGAGTTGGGTAAAGCTGCGGCCATAGGCGGCGCGGAGGCCGAGGTTGGCGCCGGTGGTGGTTTGGTTGGCGGCACCCATCGGGCCTTGGGCCACGCCGACATTTAGCGTGAGGTTGCGGTTGAGGCCATAGAAGCTGTTGAGCACCAGCGTGGGCACGCCCGCTTGGCGCGATTGGCCGGTGGCGATGACTGAGTTTTGCGATTCCAGCACGCCGGCTTCGTAAATCCATTCGCCGGGTTTGACCAAGTTTTCACCCAGCGTGAAGTTTTGGGTGGACTCTTGCTTTTCACCCTGCGGGCCATACAGCACCACGCGGAAGCTGTTTTGGCCGGGGCGGAGGTTGAGGTTGGTGAAGCGGTAGCGGCCATCTATCCCCACTTGGCCGAAGGTGAGGAGGTTGTCGTTTTGATACACTTCAACATCCCAGCCTTGGGGGCCGGGGCCTTGGAGTTCGAATTCATTCAAGCTACCCGCGAAGCCGGGGGTTTTGTTGGTGAGGGCAACCCCCCTGCCCTGCCCGGCGGTGGGCATCAGGGCGATGCGGGGGAGGTTGACGTCGCCCAGTTCATACTGGCGGGCTTGGAGGGGGCCGAGCAGAGTTTCGGATGCGGTGGCGGTTTTTTCTAGCCGAAAGCTGCCGCCGCCGAAGGTGCGTTGGTTGTTGGTGCCTTGCTGAAAGTTGAGGCTGAGCAGGCCGTCCATCCCGGCCATCGGGCCTTGGGCTTGCAAATTAAGGTTATTGCTGGCGATGGTTTTACCTTCGCTTTGACCGTAGGTGGTGCCGTAGTCGGCCTTTAAACTTGGCCAGCCGAGCCAGCTGCGCTTGAGGGTGTGGAGTTGGCCAAGTTGTTGCTCGGGGGTGCGTTCGCGCAGGTTATCCCAGATGCGTTGGCGGGCGAGGCGGGCGGTTTCGGGCAAGATTTCGGTACTGTAGGCGCTGAGCACCATGGTATCGAGAGTGAGGGCGAAATTGGCGGGGAGCCATTGTTGGAGCTGTTGGGTGCTGACCAGGATATCGGTTGGGGTGCGCAGGGTGCTGCCTGCGGGCAGCGGAGTGGTTTGGCCTTGCACGGTGATGGTACTGTTGAGGTCGTTCAGCGCCACCGTACGGTTGGGGCTGACCACCCAGCCTTTGGCGGTGCCCTGCGCGGCATTCACCTGAATGGGCAGGCCCAAGGCTTTGCTGATGGCGCCGAGGGGCAAATACAGCGTGCCCGCTTGGGCGCCGCTTTGGCCCAAATAGGCGGTAATCAGGCTGGGGGTGGTGGTGTCGTCGAGTTGGAATTCCAGCAGCAGTTCTTCTAAATCGGCGAGGTTGGAAGGTGGCAGCGTGATGCCGGTTTCGGCTGCGGGGGTAGTTTGCTGGCCAAGCTGGGTGGCGGCTTCGGCGGTGGCTTGCGCGGTGGTGGTGGCGAGTTGGGGGAGATACATCGCCAGCGGAGTGGCGGGGGTGGGAAGTTCGGGCAGCGCGTTAAACGACTGGATGCGCGAGAGGGTTTGGCGCGCGGTGGTTTGCTGCTGCGTGGTGATGAGCGGCAGCGGCATGGGCGTGAGGCTGCGGGCGATGACCGGATAGGTGGGTGGTTTTTTGGGGCCGGGGAGCGGGGCCATTTCGGCCAGCCGGAACAGCTGCGCCATGGGTGCCGGGGCGACGCTGGCCATGGCGGTGAGGATGGGTTGGATAGTTGCGGCTTGGGGTGCCATCGGTTGGAGTGGGGCTTGGGCGAGTTGCTGGGGTTGGGCCATGGCCACCAGTTGGGGGGTGGCGGTGGTGGGCTGGTTTTCCATCGGGCGCAGCTGGCTGCTGGCGAGTTGGCGGAGTTCCATGGGGGTGAGGGTGGTGGCGAGGCGGGTTGGTGGCGCGAGCATGGGTGAGAGGCGGGTTTTGGCGGGTGGAAGTGGTGGGGACATCAGGGCCAGTTGCGCTGTTGGCAGCGGTGCTGGGGGCGCCAATGGCTTGAGCGGACTGGTCGGCAATGGGGTGGCGGGCTGGAGGGGGCGCAGAGCAGTTTGGGCGGGGGGGAGGCTTTCGGGGGAACTGAGCAAACTCACCAATGGCAACAGCGTGGCGCTGGTAGCTTGGGCGGTGGCGGCCATGGGAGTGAGCACCACGGGGCTTGATACGCTTGGCGAGAGTTGGGTGAGCGAGACGGTATTGGATATGGTGCTGGCCGAGACCATCAGTAGAGCCATCGGCGTGAGGCTGAACAGGCGCAGGCCCCGCGCCATGGCTTATTGCACCACCACTTGGAACTGAATGGCCTGCCCGCCGCTGGTGGCGGTGCTGAAGCCGCCGCCGACCAGCGAACTGGGGGTAAGCCTGCCGCCGACATAAATGGTGTTATTGGCCGCACCGGAAACGATGGTGTGGGTGAGGATGGTGCTGCCGAGGCCATTACATGTGGGGTTGGTGCCGTAATTCGCCACGTTGCTGCTGCCCACCACCACCGTGGTGGTGAGAGTGAGGGTGCCGCCGCCGCTGTGGGCCAAGGTGCCGTTGGCGCAGCTGACTTCCACCACCGTGCCGTTACTATCTTGGATTTCAATTTGCCCGGCGGTGCCGCTGCCGCTGCCGCTATAGGCGGTG
>RFNJ01000032.1 GCA_009927255.1 Pseudomonadota bacterium
GGGGCTGAAGTAGCTAAGAGTTAATCTTGAGTGAATTTATACCATAATTTGAGTTGTTTAAGAAGCATTTTGTGGTTGCCGCCGTTGAAGCGCCATTCGCACTCTTTCAAAAACCAATAAAAGTTGTCCTTTTTGATACCGTTAAACTTGCGAAGTTGCCGCTTAGCCTGATTCCAGAAGTTTTCGATACCATTAATATGATTACGGCCTGCGGCAAACAAATGAGAGTGGTTAATCCGCCGATGGTGAAAATCACTGACATCAAGGGCATTATAAGCCTTGAAAGTGTCTGTGAAAACAACGCTGTGGGGCACGACCTTCTCCGCAATAATCGGCAGCAGCGTTGCCGTTTTGGCGTTGGGAATAATCGCGGTGTAAACTTTGCCGCCGCGTTTAAGTAGGCCAAAAACGGCCACTTTTCCGCCAGCGCCGCGCCCGCGCTTGCCTTTGCGGACGCCACCAAAGTAACTTTCATCCGCTTCAACCTCGCCATAAAGCTTAAAACTTGGCTGCTGGCTTGCGATAATCTGGCGTAGCTTCATGAAAAATCGGATTGCGGTGTTAGCTTGAACTCCCACCAACTGCGCCGTTGCGCGTGCGGTTGTGCCGGCCACAAATAGCTCCATCAGCCTGCTTTGCTGATGCCTCGTCAGCCGACTTTTCCTCGTTACCTTCATAGCCATTTTTAGACCTTTTTTTAGGCCTTAGCTACTTCAGCCCCTTAATAAATGCTGGCAAGTAACAAACCCTTTAACATCATTAAGATAAAAAGCTGTAGCTTGTCTCGTATAATCTTGTAAATTATTAGAATTTATAATCAAATAAACATTGTCACTATACAACTTAAACTGCCCCAATGTGGGAATTGGTAAAGGCTTTTCACCTTTACAAATAGTATTAAACTTATTAGCTAAAGTTACATAAGTTGAAAAACTGTTCCCGCGAATTGATCTTATAAACTCTATTTTCCCCCGAATAATTTTCTCAATGGACGTTCTACTTTTAAACGTAGGGATATGATGAGATTTATTTTTAAGAAAATGTTTTAATGTGGCTTGCTCACTACCAACCTTTTTAAGAGAGTAAAGCATAGCCCTTACATTTCTAATAAAACGACGATTTATATTCCTCTTTTTATTTACTACTAACCCAGTCACTTCTTGGCGATCTTCTCGCGTTTGAAATCTAGATTTGACAGCGTTGATAACAAAACCATTTGATTCAACTATATTAGCTAAATCGCTTCCAATAATTACTTCTTTACCCTCTCCATTTTTAATTGGAGTAATTGTAGCT
>RFNJ01000134.1 GCA_009927255.1 Pseudomonadota bacterium
TACCTTAGCTTGGTGAGGGTTGTGTTTAGCAGAGAGTTTGGAAAGAAACTCCACAGTCCGCCGCTGAGCTTCTTTAACGGAAATACTCCCAAATACCCCAAGACTAGACCTCACAGGTCGCCCTAAATGGGTTATGCGAACATAAAACCCCTTATGGCCCTTTTCGGTCACAATCAAACACAGGTTATTCTGCCCAGCATCATAATAAACATCCCGTTTTCCCATAGGGGCAGGGGGCAGTTTTTCAAGTCGTGCTTCGGTGAAGTTAAAGCGGTTTGTATCTATCATGTTTTTCCTTCGGTGCACTTCTGGTGCACTTTTAAGCTTCAATATCACTTAATGTTATGCAATCACAATACATGAATATATTAAAATAAATCAATATCTAATCAATAAAAATAAACATTGATCAAATCTCACCAAGCATGTTATCTTCGCATTGGTAATGACGAGGTCGGAAGTTCAATCCTTCTCGGCAGCACCATGAATTCAAACACTTAAAAGATTTTGTTTAAATCCATAAAATCTTGGTGCACTTCTGGTGCACTTTTTGATTTTCATTTGCCTCAACCTTTGAATATCTCACCCCAACACCCTACCTAACCATTATACGGGCCGAAAAGACCCTCCTTTAATTGCGTAGCCCTCTCAAATAACTTTTCCTTAGCCCCTTGCTAAAGAAAAGTTATTGTCTTATATTTTCTTTAAATAAAACCTAAGGAAAAGTTAATGTCCCCAGCCAAAGCCCGCCTCGGCACCTATATTTCCTCCAGCACGGCTGGGGAGAAGTATAAAGCCTTTGTGCCACCCCCTTTGCCTCCAGAGCCCCCGCTGGACAGCCAGCGCTATGGGGCGCTTCTTGAGAGGGCCGGGTTGGCCTTGGGCCGATTGAATGGCCTTGTAGATGCGATTCCGGAAACCAAGTTGTTCCTGTACTTCAATATCCGCAAAGAGGCCGTGCTTTCCTCACAGATTGAAGGGACACAATCCTCTCTGTCCGATTTGCTGATGTTTGAGAGCGACGAAGTGCCGGGGGTGCCCCTGCATGATGTTACCGAGGTTTCTAACTATGTGCTGGCGCTGGAGTATGCTTTTAAACGCATGAAGGATGGCTTCCCTCTCTCGCTTCGCCTCATGAACGAAATGCACGCCCTTCTGCTCTCCCGTGGGCGGGGGAGTGGGAAGAATCCCGGCGAGTTTCGGCGGAGCCAAAACTGGATTGGCGGAACTCGCCCCGGCAATGCCCGCTTTGTGCCGCCTCCACCTGAAAAGGTAATGGAGTGCTTAGCCGAGTTTGAGAAGTTTTTGTATCTAGACCCTGCGCCATACCCGCCGTTAGTTAAAGCCGCGCTGGCCCATGTGCAGTTTGAGACGATTCACCCCTATTTGGATGGAAATGGCCGTTTGGGCCGCCTACTGGTAAGCATTCTGCTGTACCTTGATGGAGTTTTGAAAGAGCCGGTGCTGTACCTGAGCCTCTATTTCAAAAACCACCGCCAAACCTATTATGATAAGTTAAATGCTGTGCGCGAGAGCGGAGATTGGGAGGGCTGGGTAGAGTTCTTCCTAGAGGGCGTTATAGACGCCGCCGAACAGGCGGTGGCGACGATTACCAAAGTGCGCGACCTGCTGGCCGCCGATAAGCGGCAGATTGATATGGTAGGCCGCAAGGGCATCACCATGATGAAGGTGCACGCATACCTGCAGAAGAAGCCCATCACCTCCGCCCTTGAAGTTGCCAAAGAGCTGGAGATTACACCGCCAACGGCGCGTGTGGCGCTGCAGAACTTAGAACGCTACAAGATCGTAAAGGAAATCACCGGCCGGGAGCGTGGCCGGCTGTATGTCTATCAGCGCTATATTGCAGCCTTGGAAGAAGGTACGGGGGGACTGCCAGAATGAGCCTAGAGACTCAAACCATGAACCCTGTATTAACGCCAGAGCAGCAAGCACGGGTTAAGATTGATGAGCTCCTGATCGCTGCAGGGTGGGTTTTACAGGACTATGCAACCTTTGACCGTCAAGCTGCATTGGGCGTGGCTGTGCGCGAGTTTCAACTGCCGAGCGGGCCTTGTGATTATCTTCTGTTTGTAGAGGGCAAAGCGGCCGGTGTGGTAGAGGCTAAAAAGGCTGGCGTTACTTTGAGCGCGATTGCAGAGCAATCAGAGCGCTACATGGAGGAACTACCCCCACACCTGCGCTCATGGGCTACGAAATTGCTGTTAGGGTATGAAAGCAACGGAGAAGAGACCTTTTTCCGCTGCATGAAGGACCCCCGCCCGCGCTCGCGGCGGACGTTTGCATTCCATCGGCCGGAAACTCTGCTCGGTTGGCTGCGGGGCGAAAAGACTCTCCGCGCAGGGCTGAAGGCAATGCCGGTTTTAGAGAAGAATGGTTTGCGGGATTGCCAATTTGACGCCATTCAAGGGTTAGAGAAATCTCTGGCGGCGGATAATCCGCGTGCGTTGATCCAAATGGCGACCGGGGCCGGTAAAACCTTCACCGCCTGCAACTTTAGCTACAGGCTTATCAAGCACGCCGGCGCCAAGCGCATCCTCTTTTTGGTGGACCGCAGCAACCTTGGACGCCAGACGCTGACCGAGTTTCAGCAGTTCTCTCCGCCGGGTGAAGGTGAAAACTTTGATAAGTTGTACATTACCCAACACCTGCAGCGGAACAACATTGATCGCAACTCCAAGGTTGTGATTACCACCATCCAGCGGCTTTACTCTATGTTAAGAGGAGAAGAGCTAGACGAAGCCGATGAAGAAGCCTCTAGCTTTGAGGTTTGGAAAAACGCTGATGGCGAGATTCCCCCTGTTGGTTATAACTCGGCCATTCCTATTGAGACCTTTGATTTCATCATTACTGACGAATGCCACCGTTCTATTTATGGTTTGTGGCGGCAGGTGCTGGAGTACTTTGATGCCCATATTATCGGGCTCACGGCCACTCCTAGCATGCACACTTTAGCGTATTTTAACCAGAACTTGGTGGCAGAGTACCCCTACGAGCGTTCCGTCGCCGACGGCGTGAACGTGGGTTACGAGGTTTACCGTATCCAAACCGATGTGACTGCCAAAGGTGGGATTGTAGATGCCGACTATGCTGTGCCGGTGCGGGATAAACGCACCCGTGCCCTCCGATATAAACAGCTGGATGAGAACCTTGAGTTTTCTGCGCAGGAGCTAGATCGGTCGGTGACGGTGCCCAACCAGATCCGGGCCGTTAT
>RFNJ01000150.1 GCA_009927255.1 Pseudomonadota bacterium
TTTATTAATCCCGCACAAAAATATGGTTGAGGATATATCTCAAAATTACTGGATATTTAGATTTACTAAATCTGGTGTAAAATCCTATCCTCTGAAGTTGCGGATAGCAAAAGAATATCCAATTGATATTGCAATATTTGACTTACAAGACCCCTCTAAACTATTCAACGACATTAATAATTTTAGACCATTAAAATTAAGACAAGCTTTTGATAACATAAATGTAAGCGAACTCATTACTCTTCTTGGTTGGCCATCGTATACACCCGGTGAGACTTTATCTATACGGTCGGGAAATATTGTAGGCACTGCGATTAAAAGTGGTCGCTTTAATATGTTATATCTTTCTCCTCAAATTATTGAGGGAAATAGTGGTGGGCCTGTTTTAGACAAAGATGATAATGTTATTGGTATTGCTCAGAAAGGGAATAATTCAAACAATCCTAATGAGGTAACAAAATTCGTAGCTATGAGAGCTGATATACTTATAAGTAATTTCTAACATCTCTTCTTTTAACTCGTGTGTGGTTTTCTAAGGTCCATATAACAACAAGGTGTCATAACGGAACATACAATAAACCCCTTAATACTGTTGATATTACAAGGTTATACTTATTTACCTATCTTCCCAGTTGCTAACCACAACCAAATATAACTGTTAGCCATATGTTGTATTTCTCTTGACAAAAGCCACGATTTTGGCTATAAATTGTCATAGTCGCCAGCAATGGCGATTTTTGTTAGGGTGGTCGTCATGGAACTTTGGATATGGATGGTTATTGCAGGTTTTAGCCTAAGCAGTGCTGGACTCTTTGCTATGCTGTGGTGGGGTGGCCGTTGGGTGCGTGTATTGGCGTTTGTGGCCTTGTTACCTTGGCTTTACTATGCTCAGTGGTACGGGCGGTTATTGTGGGACGTACGGCTGGTGGACGATGCCGCAAGCCGTGTGATGCAAGACAGGTTGTTAGCTGCGTTGAAGAATGGCCAAGAGCGCGTTCCATTGGCAGCGGTGACGCCTTTTACATGGAGCGCCGTGTGTGAAGTCTGGGCAAGTGAGGATTATAGCAATAACGCTGAGTTTAAGCGCGTGTTTGGTATTTATCACCCAGTGAGTTTACATGGGACAGATGCGTGGGCTGACGAACCTTATCCGCTATTTGCCACACCGAGAGGGCCTTATCTGCTCCAACCGTTTTTTGGACGGTTTACCGAGGAATTCCAATCGCGCTGGATGGGGCGCTATTATGCCAAAGCTTTGGGAGGCAAGGGGTATGTGATTGAGTTGGATTTACAGCGTCAAGAAGACAGAAAAGAGCCACAGCTTTGCTTTACGCCTGAGGATGCTTGGGTGCGGGTTTACCCTGAGCCAGCTTGGATGCGGGAGCTAAATAAGAAGTTAAATAAATTTTAGAAACTATGACTTGAGTGTTTTGGCCCGCAAGGGCCTTTTTTATTCACAGATTTAAGGAGAGTTATCATGAAAGATATAATTGTAAATTGGGCAAATGATTGGGGCCGCTCTGTTGATATCTATGGCATTAAAACTAAGGAAATTGATACAGGACAACAAGATGATCTTGATGCCTTCCGCCATGCATTTTGTCATGCGGTGTTGGTGAGTATGGTTAATTTAGCTGATCCCGATTCCCTCATACCGTGGATGCCACAGCAAACTGATAATGCCCAAATGGCTTCAGAAGTAATTGGTTTCTTAATGGAATTAGAGGGTATTGGAGGAGTTAGTGCACAGCCCTGCCCCAAATTCATGGATTTGCACAATAACGATATTGGAAAAAACTTAGGTCTTAGCCGCAGAGAAATGATGTGGATTATTGCACGCGGGGATAATCCCTTGCAGGTGATTGCAGAGCGCATTGCCCAAGCCGTTAAAGCTGAGAAAACCATTAACCGACTGGATGATCCGAGGATGCCGATAGAGTGCTTTGCGAAGGCACGCATCCCTGCTGGAGAGTACATTTGGCGAACCCAAGGGGATGACAAGGTGCGTTTTAACCATGCTATCCGTGCTGGGAAAGTCTTTCATTTAGATAAAGCCCCCGATGGCGGCCATCCGGGAACCGAGCATAACTGTCGCTGCTGGGCGGAGCCTGTTGTAAAAATTAAGAAATAGCGAGGTTGGGGCTTGGCTATGTTTGGAATTGATTATTAAACAGTTGCAACCCCCCACCAAATATGGCAATGGTGCGGCTGACTTGTGAAACATCACAAGTTGGGGCGTGATAACCCCTTTCCAAAGGCGGCTGCGAGCACCAGCCGTTACCAATGTGCTGCCTTCCAACCCCTACGGTTGGGGAGGCGGCTCAATAGAATAGCGCGAGCGAATAAGCCGCGCCGTCCCCTTTGGAACGGTTATCAACTCCCCGACCACCTTATGTGGTCGTGTCTGTCAACAGGAGGGGATATAACCTATGAGAATCAATCTATTAACCACCACCGCACTAATGCTTTGCAGCGGCGCTGCAATGGCTGACGAGCACAACCTGCGCCCCTACATCGGCGCCGAAGTCAATTATACCAATGTGGACTTCCGCAGCAGCGGGGGCATTAGCTATGACGAAGTGTTCGCCAGCGGCTATAAAGGCGTAACACCTTACGTTGGCCTCCAGCTTAATAAGCATGTTGCGATAGAAGCGGGCTATCTGCAAACCTCCAGCGAGAACAAGGATATTAGCCCCCTGATTTCTGGACTTGGCTTTACCGGCAGCACCAAAACCAAGCTCAAGGGCTTCCACGCCGATGTAATTGGCCGCCTGCCCGTCAGCAAAGACGAGAAGATTGCGCTGTTGGGTAGCGCAGGCGTTGGTCGTTACAAGGCTGAAACCAAAGTGACGGTTGCCAGTGGTTCTTTTTCCGACAGCGCTAAAATAGATGGCAGCGACACCGCCATGCGGCTGGGTCTTGGTGCCGAATACGCCTTCACCGACAACGTCTCTATGCGTGGCATGGTGCGGTATGTGCCCATCAGCTTTAATGATCGGGCCGATCATGCCATACAAGCAGGCGTCGGAGTAAGCTACAAGTTCTAACCAACAAACCAAAGGCCACCCCCGAGGTGATGAAAGGGGTGGCCTTTGGCAGTTGAAAGACATACGGTAGTGTCTTGCTTACATTGTAAATCCTGCAGAAAAAACTCTGACCATGTCTAAAGATGATATCTATGTTTATCAGTATGTTAGATGGTTACGACTATGGTAAAAGTGAGGTCTACAATGGAACTCATTACCTAATTTGTTGGTAATGACAAACCTTCTATAAATGCTAGCATTTTGCTCCAAAAAAAGCGCTAAACTTGTCATGTGTTAACAATTTAATACAATAACTTAGCTATCAATATGTGAGTTTAACCCAGACCGCGATATGGACAAAATCCCCGATGAGTAAGAAGGGGGATTTTGTAACCCATACCGCTCGTGCCATCCCCCCAGAGCCATGCTAACGCAGCCATCTGCATGCCTCTAAAGCTTGAAGCATCTCTTCCCACATGGTTTCAGGGCAGTACCATGATGGCGCTGGCAGTACCAACAACTTACGTTTAAGTTTCCTTAACGCTGATTTTGTCAGCTTTTGTAATGCAGGGGTTAAGTTTCCGACAGATGCCGCATTCCATAGTCCAGAAGAACTTGTTGGAGGAAAAGCCAAGGCTAATTCCTCTTTGCTGACAATATGCAGCTGTTTAAAAGGGTTTTTGCTGCCGTGAATGACTTTCCTTAGGTCAGATAAAGGAATGCTCTTAAATCGCCACTCAAAGCGTAGAATATCACCAGAAGCTGCATACCCCTGCCGCCTAAGCCGCTCGGCCTTATCATAACAACACAGGCTTTTGGGAGATTCGCGCGTGCCAAGATAGAGGGTGCCTTTGTAGAGGGTTAATTTGCAG
>RFNJ01000056.1 GCA_009927255.1 Pseudomonadota bacterium
CCCCCCTCGCCTACCCCTTCATCTTCCCCCGCCCCTGCTGCTGCGGCCCCCGTTGCTGCGGAAAGTGACTTGATTGCTTTGCGGCGGCAGAAACTGGAGGCTTATTTGGGCCGTGGCGGAGTGGCTTATCCCAATGATTTTATGCCGGATTCCACCAGTGCGGCTTTGGCGGCGGAGTATGCGGGGCATACGCAGGCGCAGCTTGTGGAGAATCCTTCACCCATTTACCGCTTGGCGGGGCGGCTGATGACCATTCGGGCGTTTGGCAAGCTAATTTTTGCGACGTTGCAGGATGGAGCGGGGAAAATCCAGCTGGGCGTTAGCCTTGATGCCAGCGGTGCTGAGGTGTTTGGGTTGTTTAACGATTGCCTGGATATGGGCGATTTGGTGGGGGTGGAAGGCCGCCTGGCGCGCACCAACAAGGGCGAATTGACGCTTTATGTGACGCGCTTTGTGCTGCTGGCCAAGGCGTTGCAGCCGCTGCCCGACAAATGGCACGGTTTGGCGGATATTGAGCAGCGCTACCGCCAGCGTTATGTGGATTTGCTGGTGACGCCGGAAGTGAAGCGGGTGTTTGAGGTGCGCAGCAAAATGGTGAGTGCGATTCGGCGCCACTTGGATGACGCAGGTTTTTTGGAGGTGGAGACGCCGATTTTGCAGCATCAGGCGGGGGGTGCGAGTGCGCGGCCGTTTAAAACCCACCACAATGCGTTGGATATTCCGCTGAATTTGCGGATTGCCCCTGAGCTGTTTTTAAAGCGGCTGTTGGTGGGTGGATTTAATCGGGTTTATGAGCTTTCGCGGAACTTCCGTAACGAGGGGATTTCCACCAAGCACAACCCTGAATTTACCATGCTGGAGTGGTATGAAGCCTATGGCACGCGCGAGAGCGTGATGGCGCGGATGGAGGCAATGCTGCGCGAGGTGGTGCAGCGGGTGTGTGGCAGCTTGCAGCTTGCCCATGGTGAAGGCGAAGGTGCCGTGACGCTGGATTTTGCCAAGCCGTTTGTGCGGATGACGATGCGCGAGGCGTTGCAAAATCTGGCCGGTTTCAGCGATGCGGATTTGGTGCATATTGATAGCCTTGCTGCCGCCGCCAAGGCCAAGGGTGTGGAGGTGCCCAAGCCGCTGCCAAGTTATGGCGAGGTGTTCCAGCTATGCTTTGAGAGCTTGGTGGAGAAGCAGTTGATGCAGCCGACGTTTATTATGGATTATCCGATTGAGACATCGCCGCTGGTGCGTCAGATTCCGGGGCGGGCGGGGTGGGTGCAGCGCGCCGAGCTTTATATTGCCGGGCGCGAGCATGGTGAGTTTTACAGCGAGCTGAATGACCCCACCGACCAGCGCGCGCGCTTTTTACGCCAGCAAGAACTGGCGAAAAAGGGCGACCATGAAGCGATGCCGTTTGATGAGGATTTCCTCCACGCCATGGAGCTTGGCATGCCACCTGCGGGAGGCATTGGGCTGGGGATTGACCGCTTGGCGATGTTGCTGGCCAATCAGATGA
>RFNJ01000086.1 GCA_009927255.1 Pseudomonadota bacterium
TGGTCAATCACCACCTGCGCGCCGTTGGCAAAATCGCCAAACTGAGCTTCCCACAGGGTTAGCGCCGCGGTGTTGCCCAACGCATAACCATACTCAAAGCCCATCACCGCATTTTCGCTCAGTGCACTGTTGGCCACCAAGCAACTCGGGCCTTTTTGAGAGACACCTTGCAGCACATTCCACTTGGCGTTTGTGGCGACATCGGTCAGCACGGCATGGCGATGGCTAAACGTCCCGCGCTGCACATCCTGCCCGGTCATCCGCACCGCAATGCCGCCTTGCAGCAGGCAACCGTAGGCCGCGGTTTCCGCCGCACCCCAGTTCAGCGGCTTTTCACCGCGCAGCATCGCCACGCGCTCTTCCACCACCTTGGCCACTTTATCATTCAGCTTAAAACCCGCCGGCGGCGTGGCCCAGCAGTCAGCAAGGCGCTTAATATCACCCGCTTCGGCAACTGTCTCAGGTTCCACATCCGCAGCAAGTTTGACACCCTTGGCCTTGCTCACCACACCTTGCTGCGCGGTGGCAAACGCCGCATCCAGCTCCGCCATACACTCTTTTTCCACCGCCGCCAAAGCACTGGCCGCCACGCCACTTTGCAGCAAGTGGGCCTTATAAACTTCGGCCGGAACAGGATGCGCCCGCACCGCCTCATACATTTTCGGCTGGGTAAAGGTCGGGTCATCGCCCTCGTTGTGACCCCAGCGCCGATAGCCCACCACATCCAGCACCGCATCCTTGCCAAATTTTTGCCGATACTCAAAGCAAAAGCGCAACGCCCGCCAGCACGCCTCGGGGTGGTCGGCATTCACATGCACAATCGGGCAGCCCAAGCTCTTAAAAATATCGGTGCAGTAGCGCCCACCAAAAGCCTCCGGCGCATCGGCGGTAAAGCCAATTTGGTTGTTGATGATAATGTGCAGCGTGCCCCCCACGTTATACGCCGCCAGCGCCATCAGGTTGTTGGTTTCTGCCACCACGCCCTGCCCCGCCACCGCGCTGTCGCCGTGCATCAGCACCGCTAAACTGGGGCTGCCCGCGTCCGCCTTCGCGCGCGCCACGCCCAACACGCTGGGATTCACCGCTTCAAGGTGGCTGGGGTTATACAGCAACTGCAACTCAATCGGCCCCGCCTTGGCCGGATGCACATAAGTTTTGCCCGCGTGATACTTCACGTCACCACTCGAAGGCCCACCCTCCACCGTCAGCTTATCGGCAAACGCCGCAAACAACTCGGCATAGGGCTTGTGCAAAATATTGCACAGCACATTCAGCCGCCCACGGTGGGCCATGCCCATCACCATATTTTGAATGCCCGCAGCCGCAGCGGTTTCGGCCAATTGGTGCAACAGCGGCACCACCACATCATTCCCCTCAATACTAAACCGCTTGGCGCCGACAAATTTTTTATGCAGCGTCTGCTCCAAACCATTGGCCTGCACCAACCCCCGGTAAAATGCCAGTTGGGTTTCATTTGCCACCAAAGGGCGCTCACTTTCCCACCAATTCTGCACCCAATTCCGCTCATCAGGAGATACCAAAGTCGCACACTCCACACCCACAAACCCACCATAATATGCACGCCATTTTGCCTCTTCCGAGGGGTCTAAACCATAGGTTTCAGCCCTCAGTTCAGGGGGTAAATCATTTTTTTGCCCATTTGAATTATTTTCGGTGCCATTTTGGGCATTTTTATTCCCCAAAAGCGGGTTCAACTTGGCCACCAAATGCCCGCGTTCCCGCCACGCACGGGCCAAAGCATCCGCTCCATTGCTATTTTCAACATTTCCCGCAGCACCGCCCGTAACACTTCCCGCACCAAAGCCCATAAAATAGGCACGCCATTCGGGCGTCAACCCATCCGGATTTTGCAAAAATTGTTGGTACATTTCATCCACATAACCCACACTGGCGGGGTCAAAAACAGCAGCAGTTGGCATCGCATCATTTTCCTTATTGGCGGCCCACCCTACGCCCGCCCATTTCAGCTTGCAAGCCCCCTTGCGCGCAGCAGCGGCATCAGCCCATCCACACTTGGGCTTTCCAGCATAATATCAGCACCATAGCTGTTTTTTAGCCACGTATATTGCCGCTTGGCGTATTGCCTGTCGCGGTACAAACTTTGCTCTAAAACCTCAGCCAAGCTTAATTTCCCCGCAAAATAATCAAACCAAAACGGTATCGCTAAACCGCGCAAAGCTGGCATTTCGGGGCTCAATCCAGCCTGCCACAGCCCACACATTTCAGCTTCCACGCCGTGTTCCAACATGGTTTTTTGCCAGCGTTGGGCCAAGTTTTGGTGCAGCGTTTCGCGCGAAATATTCAAACCAATTTTCACAAAATTCAGCCCTGTTCCTAGTGCCTGTTTATCCTTTTTTTGCCAATCGCTTAACGGTATTTTGGTGTGCCGAAAAACCGCCAACCCACGAATCGTCCGCTGCCGATCCGTCGGTATCAATTTCGCCGCAAGCACAGGGTCAGCCTCCACCAACATCGCGCGCAATTCTGCCATGCTAAGGCCATTCAATTCATCTTCAATTTCTGCCGGAATATCAGGGATTTCACTCATCCCCTCCATCAGCGCACGCAGATAAAACCCCGTGCCCCCCACCACAATCGGCAGCTTGCCGCGCGCCATAATCTCATCGATTTTTTGGCGCGCCAACTTGGCCCACGCCCCTGCGCTAAAGCGTTGGTGTGGTTGCAAAAATTCAAACACATGGTGCGGCACCACGGCATATTCCGCAGCCGTGGGGCAAGCGGTAATAACCGGCATTCCAGCATAAATCTGCCGGCTATCTGCATTGATAATCTCGCCATTCAGGGCTTTGGCCAACTCCACCGCCAGCGCGGTTTTGCCGCTGGCGGTGGGGCCAAAAATCACCAGCACGGGTGGCTTGCTTGCCACGCAAACGCGACCAATTACGGATTAACCATTTTATCCAAAAACTCTACGCTGGGGTCAAGCACCATCAGCGTGTTGCTGGGGTTAAAGGATGCGCGGTAGGCCTCTAAGCTACGAGTAAGCTTGAAGAATCCGGGATCGCGATTAAAGGCTGCGCCGGTGATGCGGATGGCCTCGGCCTCGCCATCACCGCGCATTTTTTGTGCTTCGCGCTGGGCTTCGGCCAGCATAATGGTGCGTTCTTTTTCCGCCGTGGCCCTAATTTCTTGGGCTTCTTGCTCACCTTTGGCGCGCAGCGCGCTGGCTTCGGCTTGGCGTTCGGTGCGCATGCGGTTAAACACCGCTTCTTGGTTTTGGCGTGGCAAATCGGCACGTTTCAGGCGCACATCCACCACAAAAATCCCCAAACCAGCGGCTTCTTGGCGCGATTGCTGCAAAATTTTACTCATCACTTCGCCGCGTTTGCTATCCACCAACTCATCCAAGCGCACTTGGGCAACTTGTTCCCTAATTTTACTGCTCACAATATTATCCAACCGCTGCAACGCCACCGGCACGCTGCGCACGCTAGTATAGAATTTACCTGCATCATCAATCTTCCAGCGGCTAAAGCTATCCACCACAACGCGTTGTCGATCGGCGGTGAGCACCTCTTCGGGAGGACTATCGGTTTCTAAAATGCGTTTATCAAAAAATACCAACTGATGATAAAACGGCACTTTTAAATGCAATCCGGGCTGGTCAATCAGCCGCTCCACACGGCCCAGCGCCACCACCATCACCTGCTCGGTTTGGCGCACCACAAACACGGTGTTAAGCAGAATAAGCAGGCACGCAGCAGCAATACCAAGGCCCAGTTTAACTTGCATGGGGATCATCTTAGCGCCCTCCTTCCACAACCGGCCTTGGGCCGCCGGGCAGTTTATCCAACGGCAAATAGGGCAACACGCCTTGTGCGCCGCGCCCGCCCAACACCACTTTGGGGGTTTGGCTCATCACCTGCTCCATCGTTTCTAAATACAACCGCTGAGTGGTAACCACCGGCGCCGACTGATACGCCCCCACCTGCGCATTAAACCGCGCCGCCGCACCGGTGGCATCGGCCACCACCGCGGTTTGGTAGGCCTCGGCTTCTTGGGCAATCCGCGCCACTTGGCCCTGCGCCAGCGGCAAAATTTGGTTACGATAGGCATTGGCTTCGTTAATGCTCCGCTGCTGGTCGGCTTCGGCAGCCTGCACATCGCGGAAGGCATCCACCACCGCACTGGGTGGGTTTACCTGCTGCAAGTTGATAGCCGTAATTTGCACACCCGCCTTATAAAAATCGAGAATCTGCTGCAAATGCTGCTGCACCAATGGGGCAATTTGTTCGCGGCCACTGGTCAGCGCATCATTCAACTTATACTGCCCAATCACCTCGCGCACCGCGCTCTCGGCCACTTCGGCCACGGTGTTTTCCACATCCACCACGTTAAACAAGAAGGCCGCAGGGTCTATCACCCGCCACTGTACGGTAAAGGTAAGGTCAACCATATTGCCGTCGCCCGTCAGCATCAGGCCTTCGTCAGCAAAGCCTTCCTGTTGTTCACCTGCACCAATAGTGACTTGCCGCACTTGGGTCACTGGCACCTTCACCACCTTTTCAAACGGAAACGGCAAATGATAATGCAAGCCGGGGTTGGTGGTGTGCAAATAGGCCCCAAAACGCGTCACCACCCCTTGCTGCTCGGGCGCAACAATATAAAAGCCACTGACCGCCCACAACCCCAGCGCAATATAAAACCAATTTTGCCATGGCAAAACCGGAATGGGCAGCCCACCGTCACCATTCCCGCCATTTGGCCAGCCGCCACCGCCATTACCACCTTGCTGCTGGCGCCAAAAACCACGCAGTTTCTCTACCATTTCATTCACCACCGCTTCTAAATCGGGCTGATTTTGGTTGCCTTGTTGGCTCCAGCCACGCGGCGGCTGGCCATCTTCGGGCACATGGCCTTGGCCAACGGTTTTGGGCTCTTTGCGGGGCTTATTACCCCCCAAGTTACCCCAGGGGCCCTCGTTATTTTTCCAAGCGAGTGCAGCGGAGACAGGTTTTTTCATGCCGCCAAAATGCCGCCAAGGTGGCATTGGCGTCAATCACAAAGCGACATTTCAATAGCTTATTACAATACACTTTTAGCTTTTTTCTTTTGCAATAGCTTGGGCAACACCGGTTTTACCTTAGTGGTATATTTCACCCGCGCCCGCCCACGCGCAGCCGCAATTTTAGCAGCCAAATCACCACCAACTGGCACAATATCCGGCACTTCGCCAATCTCGCGGGCACTGGTAACCGCACGCACCCCCTGCCCTTGCCGAGCTTGCTTGGCGCGCACCAGTTGCCATACTTGCAAACTTGCATCACGGCTCAAACTTCCATCCCCATCTTGTACAGTAAGCCGATGTCCCACCGGCGGCGCCATTGCATCAATGCAATCCACCGGGCACACCGGCACGCATAAACCGCACCCACTGCAATCATCGGTAATGACGGTATGAACTTGCTTCGCCGCCCCCACAATCGCTGCGGTGGGGCAGGCTTGCAGGCATAGGGTGCAGCCGATGCAGTCGGCCTCGCGCACCTTCACCAAGTTTGGCTTGAAGTTGGGCTGTGCCAACCCACCATATTCTGGCCCCTGCCCTACCCCCTGCCCGTTTGGCAATAATGCCACAATCGAGGCCATAACCCGCGCCCCACCCGGCGCACAAAGGCCCACACGGGATTCCTCCCCCTGCATCAAAGCCTCGGCATAGGCACGGCAACTGGGATAGCCACAGGCACGGCATTGAGTGCCCGCTAAGGCATTTTCAATCGCTGTTGCCTGTATGGCCAAAGCTTGGTTCATAGGCCCTTTTAAGGCTTAAACGTCCCCGCGGCAATCTCGCGCAGCGCTTCGCGGGCAAAATAGGTGATAATCAAATCCGCCCCTGCCCGCTTAAAGGCACCTAGCAGCTCGCGCATCACCCGCTTTTCATCCAGTGCGCCGGCTTGGGCGGCAAACTTCACCATCGCATACTCACCACTCACCTGATACACCACCAGCGGCAGCAACGTGCGCTCGCGCAGTTGTGCCAAAATATCCAAATACGCCACCCCCGGCTTCACCATCAGCATATCCGCGCCCTGTGCTTCATCGGCTAAGCTCTCGCGCAGCGCCTCGCGGCCATTGAAGGGGTCCATCTGATAGGTCTTGCGGTCGCCTTTCAGCCCGCAGCCCGCTGCCTCGCGGAATGGCCCATACAGCGCCGAAGCAAACTTGCTGGAATAGGCCAAAATTGGTAAATGGCTAAAGCCTGAGGCATCCAACGCCGCACGAATGGCTGCCACCTGACCGTCCATCATGGCCGATGGCGCCAGCACATCGGCCCCCGCCCGCGCCGCCACCACCGCCTGTTTGGCCAGATTTTCCAGCGTGGCGTCGTTATCAACGCCATGGTCATGCACCACGCCGCAGTGGCCGTGGTCGGTATATTCGCAAAAGCAAATATCGGCCATCACCACCATGTCGGGCGCGGCTTGCTTGGCGGTTTTCACCATCCGTGCCAGCAGGCCTTTGTCATTCAAGCTATCGCTCCCCACCGCATCTTTGCGGTTTTCGGCCAAAACGCCAAACAGCATCACCGCCTTCAACCCCTCTGCATGCAGTTCGCGCATCAGCGCCGCCAGCTTGGCTTCTGGCACGCGGCTCACGCCGGGCATGCTGCCAATCGGTTCAAAATCAGTCGCCGTTTCGCTTACAAAAATCGGATAAACCAAATCATCCGCACGCACCGTTTGCTCGCGCACCAAATCACGCAACGCCGCGCTGCCGCGCAAGCGCCTACCCCTCATAAAATCCGTCATACACACACGTCTTTCCTCGTTATACTTAACTACATCCGCACTTTGCCGCCGCTGGCGCTGGCCAGCGTTTCCACCTTGCGCATCAGGTCCTCCGCGTCGTCATCGGCGCCGAACAGGCAGCAGCCCACTTGCGCCAACACGTGCACGCTGCGCTGTTCGTCCATGTAGGGCGTTTGGCTGATGATTTCAGAAATGGCGCCGCTGCGCATTTCAGCATTTTCCAGCGCTTTCAGCTCATTCAAAATCACGCAAAAGCGCCCTGCTTCCAGCCGTGCGGCAATATCGGTGGGCCGAATGTTTTGGCGCAGCAAGCGGCCAATATGCTGCAAAATACCATCGCCCACCTTGCGGCCAAGGCGCTCTTGCAGGTTGTTAAAGTCAGCAATTTCCACCATCACCAGCGCGTGCTGGCGGCCATAGCGCTGGGCGGTGGAAAGGCTTTTTTCAATCTCCGCCATCAGCGTTTTACGGCTGGCCAGGCCGGTGATGGGGTCGGCCAGCGTATCCTGCGCCATGCTGCCAATCAGCGCTTGTTGGTCCAAAAATTGCTGCTGCAGGCGCAGATATTCCACCATCAGTTTATCATAATCGCTCATCGGTTCCGCCACCGTAACAGGCTTGCGTGCGGTGCGTTTTTTCATCATGCCGCCAATCGTGTCATTTTGTTTATTGCCCATGGCCCATTATGCGGGCCGATTTGGCCCCCGCGCAAGTATTTTTATGCAGGCAGCGGCGGCTTTTTCGGCGGGGCTGCCAATTGGTTTGCCGCCCACGTGTTCCATAGCTTGACGCACTTTGGCCAAAAGCTTCAACTGCCGCCCCCGCGCTTTATCAGTTACCAGCAGCGGATAGAGCGCCCGCCCCAGGTTTTCCGGCGTCGCCGCGGCCTGAATATATTCAGGATAAACCACCTCTCCCACCGCACCACCGCGCAAAATCTGCGGATTCAGCACCAAATTAGGCAAGCTAAACAGCGGCAATGTCACCAACCGCTTGGCCAGCCAATAGCTAAGCCCATGCAGCCGATAGCACACCACCGCAGGCACCCCTAGCAGCGCCAATTCCAGCGTATTGGTGCCGCTTTTGGCCAGTGCGGCGCGGCAGCGGGCAAGCGCAGCAAAACGCCCCTCCCCCACCACCACTTCAATGCCATCTTCCGCGCTAAAATCGGCCAAATTACGGCATACCGCCAACGCCGCCTCATCGGGTAACACCAATAAGCCCCGCAATTGCGGCACTAACTGGCACAGGCGCCGTAACGTGGCTAACATCAGCGGCCAATGGCGGCGCAATTCTGCGCCACGGCTACCCGGCAACAGCGCCAATTCTAGCTGAATGTCTTGAACACTTCCCGCCGCCAAAGCCACCGCAGGATGCCCCACATACTCCGCCGAAACACCAAAATCCGCCAAAAAATCCACCTCAAACGGCAACAAACACAGCACCGCGTCATACAATTCGCGCAATTTCGCAGCGCGCTTAGGCCGCCACGCCCACACCTTCGGCGCCGCATACAGCACGCAGGGAGTGGGCTTTGCCAACTTGCGCAACCGCGCCGCCAAACGGGCCGAAAAATCCTGCCCATCCACACAAACCACCAATGCAGGTTTTTCCATTTCTACCCACGCCACTAGCCGCCGCAAGCAAGCCCAAATGCGCGGAATAATCGGCAAAACCTCCACCAATCCCATCGCCGCCAGTTGCTCCATTGGCTGCAGCATATGCAACCCTTCCGCCCGCATCGCTGGCCCACCCACGCCGTAAAACTCAAGCTTCTTAGCAGGTTTCTGGCGCTGCATTTTGGCGCGCAGTTCACGCATCAAGCCCGCCGCAAGCCTATCCCCACTTGGCTCAAGCGCGGTAATCAGAATTTTCATTCTGCCACCACAAAAATCCCAGCTTTATCCGCCAGCGCCACCACCTCGGCACGCTCCAAAACCAAAGTTTTCTGCGCACCAATCGCCAGCCCCGTATAGTGGTGCTGCACCAAAAGCTGCATGGTGGTAAGGCCCACCACCGGCAAATCGGCCAATTCAGTTTGCAGCGGCTTGGCGCGTTTTATCAGCACGCCGCCACGGTTTTCTGCCCCGCGTAACGCCGCGCAACGCGCCAGCAGTTCATCAGTGCCTTCCACCGCTTCCACTCCCAGCACCACGCCTTTGTGCACCACGCAGGCTTGGCCAATGTCCAAATCGCCCAACACGCCCAACACCGTGCGGCCCAGCGCAATATCATCGCGCTCTTCCGCCCGCGCCTTCACCTTGCCCAGCACACCGGCGGGAACCAACAAATCCGGCATCAACTCCGCCACCCCCACCACCGTAAATCCGTTTTCTTCCAGCGTGGCCGTCACCGCGCGCAGCAGCGCATCGTCGTGCATCATCACCGCGCGGGCCAGCAGCTTCAGCCCCGCGGCATCGGGCTTGAGGCTGAACAAACTCGGCTTTTCCAAATGCCCCGCCAACGCCACTTTTTGCACATGGTGCCCGCGCAAATGCGCCAAAATATGGCCAATCTGCCCCAGCGGAAAACTCTCCAGCGGCACCCCAAGGGGCAAATCCAGCGGCTGCGGCTGGCCAGCAAAGCTAATGGCACGCACCTGCCACCCCCGCGCCAAAGCCGCCCGCGCCAAAATCCCCGGCAACGCCCCACCACCTGCCAACAGGGCAAATGTAATGTTCTCAGTTTTCTTCATCATACCCCGTCACTCCCCGCTGGCTGTCCATCACAAATTCCGCCAGCAGCCGCACTTCGGGCTGCTTCACACGCTTGCGCAGGCGCTGGGCTTTTTCTTGCAGCGGCGCTTCATCATCGGCAGCGAATAAAAAGTCGTAAGCCTCATCCAGCGCATGAATTAGCTCTTTATCAAATCCGCGCCGCCGCAAACCCACCAAATTCAGGCCCTTCAGCGTGGCCCGCCGCCCTGCCACGCTGGCAAACGGCGGCACGTCGTAATCCACCGCAGTGTGCCCACCCACAATCGCGTGGCTGCCCACCCGCACACGCTGATGAATCCCCGAAAGCCCGCCCACCACCACCTTATCACCCAACGTAACATGCCCCGCCAGCTGCGCATAATTGGCCAAAATGCAGTCATCGCCCACCACGCAATCGTGGGCCACATGGCTGCCCGCCATCAACAAATTGCGGTGGCCCACCAGGGTTTTGCCGCCGCCCGCCGCGGTGCCAATGTGCATGGTCACGCCTTCCCGAATATCATTGCCATCGCCAATCTGCAGCAGCGTATCTTCGCCGTCATATTTGCGGTCGGGGCTCGGCTGGCCAAGGCTGGCAAACGGATACACCACGTTGTTCTTCCCCAGCTTCAAACGCCCGGCCAGCACCACATGGCTCACCAACCGCGTGTCCGCGCCAATCTCTACTTTGCCGCCAATCACGCAATACGGCCCCACCACCACACCTGCGCCGATTTTGGCACCTTTCTCAACAATCGCGGTGGGGTGAATCTTCCCAGCCGCCTTGCCACTCGCCACCTTTGCCTGCATCCGCGCCATGAAACCAACCCTCTACTTCCGTTGCATTTTCGCGGTAAAAGTCGCCGTCACCGCCACCACATCATTCACTCGACCTTCGCCTTTAAACCCAAGCATCCCCAGCTTTTCAAAGGTTGGCTCCACGCGCATGAACAGCACATCACCAGGCCGTAGCGGCGCCTTAAAACGCACACTCTCAATCGCACTGAACAAATACACAATCTCCCCCGCTCCGGCACCTTTGCTCAAGCTGGTCAGGCACGCCGCCGCCTGCGCCAAAGCCTCCACCATCACCACCCCGGGCAACAACGGCATGGCGGGAAAATGCCCCTGAAAAAACATACTCTCCGCGGCAAACCGAACCTCCGCCTCCAGCCAAGCATCCTTCTCCCAACCCAAAATCCGCTCCACCAAAAGCATCGGCGCCCGGTGGGGGATGAGCTTTTCAATCTCTTTCCTATTTAGCTTTTTCATTTACCCCGACCAATATCTAAATATTCTTTATTTACAGGTAGATAATTACGTGGGTCGGTGCCTAAATATTTCTGTAAAATCTTATCCATCGTCCCACTTAAAATAACCTCTCCCAATGCTACATCAAACACAGCTTTAAATTTGGCATCGGCTGGCAACTGATAACCAACCGGAAAAATACGCACCGGGTTATCAATCAAAAACCTAATTTTATTTGGGTTTTTTTGAATATAATCAGCAGCGGTGGGATACGACGAAAAGAAAATATCTGCCTTATTACCCAACAAAGACTCAACCGCTTCCGCATAAGAAACAAGCTCTGACCACCCAAATTTTTTGGCCAACGGATAATCCTGCAAAGCAACATCCATCGTTGGGTCGTTATCTAAGCCAGCAATGATATATTGAGGGTTATTTAAAATACCTAAGTTGGCATCAAACCTTTTGTCTTCATACCGAACAACGGGGAACATCGGGTTATAATACATTGGGCGGCTTAGCGATGCGGCCATTGCTCTGCGCGTATCTAGCCAACTGGCATTACAAAACATATCAAATTTGCCACTTGCAACGCCAACTTGAGACGTTCCATATCCAGTTTCAGCCGTCCACTCTACTTTCAGCCCCATTTTCTTAGCAACCAACTCAATAATTTCATGGTCCATACCTGAAACTTCACGGGTTTTAGGGTCAACCATAATCATCGGCGGCAAAGTTGCATACCCACACCGCAACACCCCCGTGCGCTTAACTCTCTCATAAGCCGTTTCCTTGGCAACAGGTGCACTGCCCGCAGCAGGCCCACTTATTTTCACTACCGCAAAAGCCACCACCGCACTCAGCAAAACCACCCAAATCCAGTTATATTTTTTCATGATTGCGCCTTTCATGGTTATTTAAAACTCTCCGCCGCAAACGGGCTTGCCGGATGAACTTCAATCTCTTTGGCCACCGGCCCACCCGCCGCCGCTGCTTCAGAATTTCCCGCCTTCACCTTCCTCCGCCCCAACATACTCAGCGCGCCCATCGCCCGCCGCCATTCCTGAATATCCACGGCGGGGAAGCCCGCCACCACCGCGCTCACATTCTCCACACTTTTAATCACTCCGCTGCGCGCCGCCACCATCACTCTATCTGCCAGCGTCACGTGGCCGGCAATGCCAGATTGCCCGCCAATCAAGCTAAACTGGCCCAGTTTGCTGCTGCCCGCCACGCCCACCTGCGCCACAATTCGGCTGTGCTTGCCAATTTGCACGTTGTGGGCAATTTGCACTTGGTTATCAATTTTCACCCCGTCCTCAATCACCGTTTCGCCCAGCGCGGCGCAGTCAATCGTGCTGTTGGCGCCAATTTCCACCTCGTTGCCAATCCGCACGCTGCCCACTTGCGGGATTTTAATAATCACATCGTTATGCGCCGCAAAGCCAAAGCCATCCTGCCCAATCCGCACGCCGCTATGAATCACACAACGCTCTCCCACCACCGCTTTCATCACCGTGGCGTGGCTAAACAGCACCGTGCCCGCACCAATCTGCACCCCTTCACCCACCACACAGTGCGCGCCAATGTGCGCACCAGCGCCAATCTTGGCCCCCGCATAAATCACCGCATAAGGCTCAATCCGTGCAGTTGGGTCAATCATCGCCTTGGCACTCACCACCGCAAATTCACTTATCCCCGGCACCACTTTGGCCGCCGGATACATCACCATCAAAGCCCGCGCAAACGCCATATACGGCTGCGGCACCACCAGCGGGATGCAACCGGCAGGCAGCAACGCCGCATCCGCCTCGCGCACCAGCACCGCGGCAGCTTTGGTGGCTTTGGCTTGGTCACGATATTTTTCATTATCTAAAAAACTTAAATCATCCGCCCCCGCCACATCCAGCGGCCGCACCGCTTGCAAAACCCTTGCGCCGTTGGCTCCCGCCGGTAGCGTCAAACCTAGCTTTTCCGCCAGTTCTGATAATGTTAAGGCTACAGCCATACATACCAACCTTTTGCTGATTCATTTTTAATTTCTGCAGCATCCTACACAGGCTTGGTTGGGAAGTCAAAAACCGTGCTAATCGTTTTGTTTTTTCTTGAATTTCTGGCCTTTGTAGGGGTTCTTTTGGGCGCGGAAGAAGATGCGGATGGGGATGTTTTGCAGGCCTAATGTTTCGGCGAGTTGGTGCTTGAGAAATTGCTGGTAGTCGTTGGAGACTTGGTCGATCCGGTTGCCCCAGAAAGTGAAAATTGGCGGATTACTGCCGGTTTGGCGGATGAATTTGAGGCTGACGGTTTTGCCGTTGGCCAAGGGTGGACTGCGCTTAGCCAATGTTTTATTGAGCAAATTATTGAGTTTGCCGGTGCTGAAGGTGGCGGCTTTGGCGATATTCACTTGAATAACTGCATCGAGAAGATTGACCAAGCCCTTGTTATTTTTAGCAGAAGTTGGCAAAGCGAGCGGGTGGGTGACGGTGTGCATGCGGTGTTTTAATTGCACTTCCACGTCGGCTAAACAGGCGGTTTTGTTGGCGACGGCGTCCCACTTATTGAGGCAAATCACCAATGGTTTGAATTGGTTAAGCACCATTTGCGCGATGTGGGCGTCTTGCTGCTCGAGCACTTGCCATTTTCCGGTTTGCAGATTGTGCTGGCTGGCATCCACCACCAGCACGACAACATCAGCTTTTTCAGCAGCTTGGAGGGATTGGCCGACGCTGAGGAACTCAATATCATCTTCATCAATGCGGTTTTTGCGGCGCAGGCCGGGGGTATCCACCAGCATCAAGGTTTCATCTTGATATTCAAAGGGATGGGAGATGGCTTCGCGGGTTAATCCTGCGGTTGGGCCTGTTAACATTTTTTCTTGGCCTAAAAGCGCGTTTATCAGGGTACTTTTGCCCACATTCGGGCGGCCGAGCACCGCGATTGTGATGATTTTTTTGGGTGGATTTGGTATTTTTTCGGTATTTATTGGGGGTGGGTTTGGGTCTTCTTCACTGGCGAGAGGTGGCGCGGAACGAGTGGAATTGGTTGTGGTTTTAGCAGATTTTTCGCTTTTTAATGGATTCCAGATAACTTGAGATTCCGGATTCGCGTTGCTCATCTCGGAATCTCTAAGTTTCTGGAATGACGCCCCCTCCTCCTCTGCTATATTCTCCTCGGCGGTGGGTTCGTCTTCCACGATGGGGGTGTGGGGGGTGAGGTGTTCGTATAAATCATCCAGCCCCGTGCCGTGGGCGGCGCTGAAGAGGATGGGTTCGCCCAGGCCCAGGGTTTGGGCATCGGTTTGGTAGCTGTGGGCGGTTTTGAGGTCGGCCTTGTTCAGCAGCAGCAGGATCGGTTTGTTCAGTTTGCGCAGGCTTTGGGCCAGGGCTCTGTCGGCGGGGAGGACGCCGCTGGCGCCATCCAAGACGAAGATGATAACATTGGCTTGGGCGGCGGCGGCCAGGGTGAGGTTGTTGAGGGTGGCTTGGAGTTGGGGGAGGTCGGACTGCGGTTGATTCAGGCGGCCGTGGGCTTTGTGCCCCTGCCCTTTGCCAGTTGCTTGAGTGCTGGTGCGGGATTGTTCGACGCCGGCGGTATCGATTAGCCAAAAGGCGCGGTTGAAGAGGCGGGCGGGGGTTTGGCGGACGTCTCGCGTGGTGCCGGCGGTGGGGTGGGTGAGGGCTTTTTCGCCGCGGGCGAGCATGTTGAACAGCGTGCTTTTGCCGACATTCGGGCGGCCAACGATGGCCACCTTGGGCCACGCCGCTGCCGCCTGCAGGCTGGACAGACTGGGGGCGGGCTTGAGGTATTTGGCTTTTTTGACCATGGTGGGGTTATGGGGGGGAGTGGTTTGATTGGCAAGGGGAAAAAGGACGAATGGTAATTGATTTCAAGATTTTGACAACTTGTAACCCCGGGCTCAGGCTGGGCACCCCGATTTTTTATAGAAAAAAATCGGCCCAGCCATGCCCCGGGGTGACACCGAGGGGGATTGAGGTGGGTAAGTAGTTTGATTGGCAAGGGGAAAAAGCCCCTGCGGGTGGCAGGGGCTTCTTCGTGCTGGTTGTTTTGCGCGGTGGTTAGCGCTTTTGCTGGAGGGCTTTTTCCAGCCTTTGGATGTTTTTGATAATGGCGTTGCAAGCATCCACAACTATTGTAAGAATAGCTGCTAAGCCAAAAAATACAGCAAAGCCGACGCTGGCAGCGAGCATGTTGCCAGCTGAGAACATTGCCATATAGCTGGCAAGAGCGCTGAGCAGAGCGTAAACGTAATGAAGATAGGCCATGAGACACCTGTTGGTTGGAGGAGTTTGGCGTTGCAGGCTGGTTTTAGCGGTTTTTGAGAGAGTTAGCAAGGGTGGATGGAGATTTTGATTTGTTTTAAATCAATTACTTATATGAGTGTCAGGTAAAGGTGTCTTGTATTTCTGGTGGGGGGTTCCATATAGGTAGAGAAAGGAGTTTGCTTAAGATGCATGACGGTTTAGACATTGAAAGCCTGCTGAAGCTGGACTTGCCAGCCTTTACCGCTGCGGTGAGCAAACTGCCGCCGCAACAGCAGGAGATGGTGCGGGCGCGGATTCGCCAAAAGCGTGAGCGGCTGGAGCTGGAAGTTTGGGAAAACGAGCAAAAAATGCGGGCGATGCGCGCGCAGTTGGGCTTGGCAGAGTTTGAGCAATCGCGGTTGGGGCGGGTGGTGGCGTGGATTTCGGCGAAGCTTTGGGACGGTTTGGGCTCGATTTATAAGAACCCGACCCAAGCGGCCGAGAAATGCTGGGCGTTTGAGCAAGAACATGGCTTTGAGAAAACCGCTGATACCCTTGCCAAAGAGCCGGAAGCCTTTGGTGAGTTGCGCGGCTGCAAGGTTTTGGCCTTTGGCAACCCCACCTATTACAAGGCCAAGAGCTTGGCCCAGCGCTTTGACTTTGCGAGTTATCGGCAAACCTATGGCCAGGTGGCGAGCATGAGCGCGGAGCTGGACACAAAAATAAAAGAGGTGAAACATGGTTCCTAATCAATTTCCCCACCATTTTAACGAGCTGCGCGTGGGTGAAATTATGCGCGGTGGGCATTTTCAGCTGCAAGTGCTGGGGATGATTGGGCTTGGCACGATGACCGCGCTGGCGAGCATGATTAACCTTGGGCGGATGGGGATTGAGTTTTTGCTGGAGCGCGAAATGGCGATGGACCGTGTGATGGGCCGCAGCTTGAGCATGGAGCAGAGCCGTGAGGTGGAGAGTGGGATTGAGCGGTAAGAGTTGCTTTTAGGTAAGATTAGGGGCCGCTGGCCCCTTGTTTTTATGTTGCTTTGGGGTGGTTTATGTGAGATTTCAGGATGATGGGAAATAAACCTGCACCTGTTGTTACTGCTGCCGATGCTGCTGACCAGCCGGTGTGGGCTTGGCAGGGAGCTTTGCGGGCGCCTTACTGGTGGATGTCGCCATGGCGGCTGGTGCTGGTGATTTGTTTGCCGATTTTTTTAATTTCGGCCAGTTTGAGTAGCGAAGCCTTTGTGTTTTATGGCCAAAGTGGCAAGTTTTTGAGTGGTAATGTGGTGTGGATTGGCTTTTGGGCGATTATGGCCTTTATTATTGGTGCGGCGCTGGGCGAGAACCTTGGTGCCGGGCCGACTGCCCAGCAAAAACTGGCGATGCCGAAGCAGGCGGTGGCGCTGGTGCCTTGGTATATTCCGGCCAGTGACATGAATTATACGTTGGCGGTGATGTTTGGGATTGTGGCGGTTTGCTATGCGATTTTTTTGCTGCCGGCGGCGCAGAACCCGGGGTTGGTGGTGGAATTATTCATGGGCTCGACCAGTGCGATGTTTGTGCTGCGGGAGACTTTGAACCAAGTGGCGGGGATTACGTCGTTTATTTCGTTGCAGAGTTTGTGTGGAGTTTTGCTGTTGTTGTATCCGCGCCTAACCGGTGTGCGGCAGGCGCCGCGCTGGCTGTGGGTGCTGATGGTGATTGTGGCGGTGTTTTGTGTGCTGCGGGGGTTTTTGTGGTCGGAGCGGATTGCGATTTTGGAATTGTTTTTGCCGATGATGGTGACTTATGCCGCGTTGGTTGACCCCAAGCGCCGCCGCTGGCTGGACTTTGCGCCGCTTTTAGGACTTGTAGGCGTGTTTGGCTTGTTTGCGTTGGGGGAATATTTTAGGAGCTGGCAGTTCCACCAGAGTAACGCCAATTTTGGCGGATTTTGGGAATTTGCGCTGCTGCGCTTTGCCGGATATTATGCCACCGCGCTGAACAATGGGGCGGCGGCGGTGCAGTTTCAGGACGCGTTTTACTGGCCGACATTGACGGCGATGTGGTTTTATAAGCTGCCGGTTTGGGCGTGGGTTGGTATCCCGATGGAATTGCCGACGGGTTGGGTTTTGGACCTTTTGAAGCTTTATGGCAATGAAGAGCTGAACAACCCCAGTGGCATCTTTTTGCCAGTGGTAGACTTTGGCGTGGTGCTGGGTGCGGTGTGCTGGCTGGTGCTGGGTGGAGCAACCGGTTGGCTTTACCGCCTGTTTGCCAAGGGAGACATGCTGGGCATGCTGCTTTACCCGACGTGGTTTTATGGTGTAGCCGAGGTTTTGCGGGTGTTTTATTGGGGCAACCAGCGGTACTTTCCGATTTTATTGGTGACGTTTTTGGTGGTGTTTTATTTGGGGCGGCGGCGGCGGTTGGTGCGGGAGGCGGATGAACGGATGCAGGGATTAGCGGATTAACGGGTGGGGTAGTTTTGAGGTTGGGAGTTATGTAGTGAGGACGAAGCTAGGCCGTTGGTGGGTCCCCGAATGGCCGATGGTTTGGTACTTGGGCTTGATTCGGGCTGTGGCCATTCGAGGACGGGCGGTACTTTATAGGGAAAAGCTTCGTGGAGAGTTGGCGACACGGGTGGTGCCGGATAGTTAGCGGGGCCCCAGCATTTGCATAGACGCAAATGCTGACCCGCTTGGCTTCCGGCACGGAGGCTAGTGGCTTGGGGGTTGTCAGCAGAGTGGTGATGGACTTATAGTAAGAAGTGGCGTGGTGACACGCTGGGGTTTCAAAACCTCCTCTTAGAGTGGCGGGCACCACCAATTTGGTGCTGTTTGTGTATGGCACAAACTCGGCTAACTATGGCTGGGTGGTGGTGCTCTGTCCAAGGCGTAAGCCCAAAAGCTCCGCGCCGTCT
>RFNJ01000080.1 GCA_009927255.1 Pseudomonadota bacterium
GCGAGGCTTTTAGCCGAGCGGCGAACGGGTGCGTAATACATAGGAATCTGCCCTGAAGTGGGGGACAACGTTCAGAAATGAACGCTAATACCGCATAATCCACATTGGGAAAGCGCGCTGCGCTTTAGGATGAGCCTATGGCCGATTAGCTAGTTGGTAGGGTAAAGGCCTACCAAGGCGATGATCGGTAGCTGGTCTGAGAGGATGATCAGCCACACTGGAACTGAGACACGGTCCAGACTCCTACGGGAGGCAGCAGTGGGGAATCTTGCACAATGGGGGCAACCCTGATGCAGCCATGCCGCGTGTGTGATGAAGGTCTTCGGATTGTAAAGCACTTTCAGCGGGGACGACGATGACGGTACCCGCAGAAGAAGTCACGGCTAACTTCGTGCCAGCAGCCGCGGTAATACGAAGGTGGCGAATGTTGCTCGGATTCACTGGGCGTAAAGCGTCGGTAGGTGGTGTGTTAAGTCAGAGGTGAAAGCCCCGCGCTCAACGTGGGAATTGCCTTTGAAACTAGCGCACTTGAGAATACCAGAGGATGGCGGAATATCCGGTGTAGAGGTAAAATTCATAGATATCGGATGGAACACCCACGGCGAAGGCAGCTATCTGGGGTATTTCTGACACTGAGCGACGACAGCGTGGGGATCAAACAGGATTAGATACCCTGGTAGTCCACGCCGTAAACGATGCATGTTCGTTGTCGGGTTCGCTACAGAACTCGGTGACTTAGCTAACGCGGTAAACATGCCGCCTGGGGATTACGGCCGCAAGGTTAAAACTCAAAGGAATTGACGGGGACCCGCACAAGTGGTGGAGCATGTCCTTTAATTCGACGATACGCGAAGAACCTTACCTAGCCTTGACATCCCGTTAGACCTTCCCCGAAAAGGGAGGGGCATTTAGTTGGAACGGAGACAGGTGTTGCATGGCTGTCGTCAGCTCGTGTCGTGAGATGTTGGGTTAAGTCCCGCAACGAGCGCAACCCTCGCCCTTAATTGCCAGCATTCAGTTGGGCACTTTAGGGGAACCGCCGCTGATAAAGCGGAGGAAGGTGGGGACGACGTCAAGTCATCATGGCCCTTACGGCTAGGGCGAGAGACGTGCTACAATGGCGCTTACAGAGGGAAGCCAACCCGCAAGGGGGAGCAAATCCTATAAAAAGCGTCTCAGTTCGGATTGTCGTCTGCAACTCGACGGCATGAAGCTGGAATCACTAGTAATCGCGGATCAGCCATGCCGCGGTGAATACAGTTCCCGGGTCTTGTACACACCGCCTGTCAAGCCATGGGAGATGGGGATACCTTAAGCCGGTGCGCTAACCGCAAGGAAGCAGCCGTCCACGGTACAACCATTGACTGGGGCTAAGTCATAACAAGGTAGGCGTACGGGAACGTGCGCCTGGATCACCTCCTTTCTAAGGATTCTCGCTGAATCTCGCTGAATGTTCTTTGTCTGGTGTGTTTGCCTATTTTTTTGGGGGCCCTGCGGGGCCCTTTTTTGTTGTTGACAGCTTATTGAGGGGGGGGTGTAATGTATACCTAGTGAGACGGTGCATCTCACCTTTCCGTTTCACTTCACCCTCTCTGTGGAGAATACAATGGCTGGAAAGCTGTCTGTGGATGCCTTCACCTCGCATGTGGTCAATGCCCGCTGGGCGGAGGCCGATGCTTGCTACGAGGCCTTGCAGGCTCGGTTCACCGACATCCCGTCGGCGCCGATCTTCTACCTGATTGCCAACTTTCAGACGGATGACCTCCGTGTGGCGTTGAAGCGTTACCCGAAGATGCCGGTGAATAGGCCGAACAAGAAGGGGCAGGCCCCCTTGTTGAAGGCTTACCATGTGGCCAACACCGATGCGGCTGAGATGCTGCTTGCGGCTGGTGCTGAGGTTACTGCCGTTGACCATTACGGCAATGACATCGTGCAATATGCCACATGGTCGAAGCTGGACTCGGCGATTGAGCACGCCGAGAAGCAGTTGCTTGCTGCCGGTAAGAAACGGCAGAAGCAGGAGAAGAAGAAGGCTGCGCGGGGGAATGGAGCCCATGTTGAGGCTCCGTGACTTTCCGTGTGGCCGCGAGAATGGCTACAAGCCCCCTTGCAAAAGGGGGCTTGTGGCTTTGTCGTAAGCAGTTAAAAGCCGCACATCACGTCCGCGAAATGTGCAGCGAAAGCGGCGTGCTACCATAGGCCAGCGTGTCGGTGCGGGCCGCTAGCTCGCCATAGAACCGCTTCAGCACGGCAATCGTCGCCACACGGTCGCGGTGCTTGGGCTGGCGGTATTTCAGCTTATCGGCATCCAGTGCGGGGCCGGTAAGCATTTCCAACGAAGTTTCGATGACGCGGGCCACTTGCGTGGTGGCGGCATCGGCTTCCAGCACCACGGCGATGAAGAACTCGCCAGATAGGCCAGCCGCCGCCTGCCGTTGATGCAGATAATCACCGGTGGAACGATGATTCCCCAACACCAGCATTATATCAGGCAGGTATTTGTCCTTAAAGCGCAGCACTTGCGTGCCACCCTTATCTTGCGCCTCCTTCAGCGCACGCTTGAATTCGGTGGCGAGGTGTGGCTCGTCATCGAAGACTTCATTGATGGTTCCTGTACGGCCAGTGATGGTGGTCTCCAGCGTACCATCCTTGACGTAATGACCGGTGAAGCGGATTTTGTCCAAACTCCGTCCAGCCGCATGTTCACGGCGTTTTTGCCATAGCCAGAACCGATAGCCAACGGTGCCGATGATACCGATTGCAACAGCATTGCTGGCAATATCCTTGCCAACCTCCCCAGCAAAACTCTGGAGAACAGGCAACATGCTGGTTGCGGCGATGTAGAGAGTGTTCAGGTCCACAGTGGGACTCCTTTCGAGAGAAAGCGGGAAATAAGTGTTGCAAAGGCGTAACCCTTGCCACAGTGATATAATGCATGTATACCTTTAGCACAACAGAATTTGTTAGTTTTTCTCGCGGCTTGGGGTATAAATAAGCATGGCTACATCAAGCGCCTCAGGTCTCGCCTCCTTCCGCCAACTGGATAGCAACCGCAGTGGCACCCTTAATCTCCAAGAATTCAGCCAAAACAAAGCCCTCGCAGGCAGCGCACTTACCAGCGCCATCAACGCCCAAGGCGGTGGCAGTGCAGGCGCCAAAAAAGTCTTCGATAGCTTCGATAAAAACGGCAACGGCAGCCTCACCGGCCGTGAATTTGCCGATGGCTTGGTCAATTTAGCCGCCGATAGCGCCGCCGCGGTACTTTCCGCCCAAGAACAGCAAAACTCGGTCAGCCGCCTCGCCGGAGTCGTCAAAGGCGGCCTCTACGCCACTTTCGGCGCCAGCAATGTCGACGCCGGCACCTTCGCCCAAAACATCCTCGCTGCCTACTACCGCAAATAGCCCCTCATAGCATCCGTGCCCCAATAAAAAAAACCAAGGCCCGCAAAGCAGGCCTTGGAAATCAGCCATAACGGCCGTTAGTTGCCAAAAAACACGCTGCTTTGCAGCCTCTCCGGCAGGCGTACTGGCTCGCCACGCCGGATGTAGGTGTTCAGATAGCCCGGCGGCAGATACCGCATGTAGTTCTGCCCTTCAATGGTGGCGGTGGCCAGAATGCCCCCGTCAGCCATCCGCGTCAGCTGTGCCGGCGCACAGTACTTGCCCTTGCAGGCCAGCACGTGCTGGTTCGTCCAGTTGTCGGCCATTGCCATGGTTGCACTAAGGGCAAGCCACAGCAGAGCAGTAGTTAGCTTCAGGATATTCCGCATATGGAGCCTCCATGTTTGCGGGGTGGAAACGAGACTTATGCGTCTTTTTATCGGTACTGTTACCAACATAAATACATCTAATATACTGATTTGTCAATGTTAAGTGCACAGGTAGCTAACAGTTGTAAACAAGCTACAAAATTGCACAACCTTTGGCATGGTGCCAAGGGGTTAAGGGACCAGGCCCCTTACGGCCCGCTAATTTATAGGGGGGGGCCGTCATCCCAGCGAAGGCTGAGATCCAGCTTTTCTTAAGCTACCGATGATTATGTAATGGCTATAGTAGTTTAAAATAGTATTTCCCCACTCTCCCATGGTAAACGCATTTACATTAAGTCTAATATTTAGGTGGAGGTGCAGGGGGCGCTAGCCCCCTGCGACCGCGCAGCGGTCATACTGGCCCAATTTAGTCTGATGGCCGGTATCCACGAAAAGTTCTGAGCCGTAGGCGAAGTATGTTAATTTATGTTATTGAAATAAAATAAAATCTAAATGCGTTTGCCATGGACCACCCGGCGACACTTTGCTAACAATGCCTAGTGCCTAAGCCAAACCTATCGCCGCAACGTCGCCTGATGACTGCTCTCCACCGCCTGCACAATTGCCTTCAGCAACGGTGCAACATCCGCCTCCGTCAAGGTTTTCTCAGCACTTTGCAAAGTCAGGCTGTAGGCCAACGATTGCTTATCGCTGGGGATTTTATCTCCCTGATAAGCATCAAAAACCTCAGCACTCTTCAGCAAGTTAGCAGCACCTTGCCCGCTGCTTTGGGCATGCCCCATCGCCGCCGCCTTAATGGTTGCCTGCACACTTGCCGCAGTAATCTCGCGGGGTAAAATAAATGCCAAATCCCGATGCACCGGCGGGTAGGGCATGGGCTGCCATGGTCGCGGGCGGCTGGTGAGTTTTTGCAGCGGAGCCATATGCACTTCAAACACCGCAACGTTGCTAAGCCCAAAGTGCTTGGCAATGGTGGGGTGAAGTTCGCCAAAGGTGGCCAGTGTAAACGGCCCCACTTGCAGGCTGCCGCTGCGGCCGGGGTGGTAATAATCCGGCACGCTGCGGTTGCCACTAAAACCGCGCACATTTGCGCTCTCCACCGGTGCGCCAAGCAGCGCCAGCGTGTGCAAAGCAGCAGCTTTGGCAGCAAAAGCATCGGGTTGCCGAGCAGTTTGCTGCCAGTGGCGGATTTGGCTCGCGCTCATCACCCCCGCCGCCTGCAAAAATTCACCTTTGGCGGTATAAACTTTACCAACTTCTCCCAACAGCGGGGTATTTTCACTGTGCGCCAAGTTCTTCGCTAAAGCGGTCAGCAGGCCGGGGAGCAGGCTGGGCCGCAAGGTGGTCATATCCGTCTGCGCCAGCGGGTTACTCAACGTCACCAATTGCTCACCATTCGCAAATAACTTTGCCGTGGCATCGCCAATAAAGCTGTAGGTGATAATCTCCAAAAATCCTGCCGCCGCCAAAGCCTTGCGCGCGGTGCGGTCCAGCGTCACCGGCGCCGATTCAATCCCAAACTGCCCACCCATACTCGGCGGCAGCTGCGGTGGCACAGTCTCATAGCCCACAATCCGCAAAATCTCTTCGGTTAAATCTTCCGCTGTCTGCATATAAGTCCGGTAGCTCGGCGGCGTTACCTTCAAGTATTTTTGTTCCTTTTGCACCCCAAAACCAAGCTCTTTTAGAATGCTTTTCTGCTGTTTTGCGGGCACATGTAGCCCAATATAGCTATCAAAAAAGCTTGGATTATAATCAATCACCACCGGCGCCGCCACCCCACTGCCCGCCGTGCTCACCGCACTCACCTTGCCGCCACACCACTGTTTAATCAATCCCGCGCAAAAGCGCAGTGCTGGTTCCGCCATCGCAGGGTCGGTGCCGCGCTCAAACCGCTGGCGGGCGTCGGTGTGCAGCTGGTGCGCTTGGCCACTCAACGCAATCTGCACCGGCGCAAAATACGCCGCCTCCAGCACAATCTCGGTGGTCGCCTCACTCACCGCACTCGCCGCCCCTCCCAAAATCCCGCCCAAGCCAACCACACCCTGGGCATCACAAATCACCGTATCATTGGCCTGCAACGTCAGCTCCACATCCCCCAAGCCCTTAAAAACCTCACCGCCCACTGCCCGCGCCGCAGTCAACGGCCCCGTAATCTTCGCCGCATCATACGCATGCAGCGGCTGCCCCAACGCAATCATGGTGTAGTTGGTCGCATCCACCAGCGCATTTTTCGGCCGCAACCCCGCCGCCTCCAGCTGCTTTTGAACATGCAAGGGGCTGCTGGTATTCTTCAGTTTACTGATGGTGAGCAAGTTAATCTGCGGGCAGTTTTCGGTGGTGCTTGCGGCACTAACTTTACTCGGCTCCTTACCCGCCTTAGGAAACTTCAGTTTCACCAACGTCCCCATCCCCAACGCCGCTAAATCACGCGCCAACCCAAGGTGGCTAAAGCAATCACCCCGATTCGGCGTCAGCGCCACCTCCAGCACCGTCTCTGGCGGCCCAAAGTAGGTATTCAGCGGCGTACCCACCGGCAAAGTCGTTTGCATTTCCCAAATTCCTTGGTGCTCATCACCCAGCCCCAGTTCCCGCTGCGAGCAAATCATCCCATTGCTTTCCACCCCGCGAATTTGGCTGGCCGAAATAGCAAAATTCCCCGGCAGCACCGCGCCCGGCAGCGCCACTGCAACGGTGAGCCCTGCCCGCACATTCGGCGCCCCACAGACAATCTGGCGTGGCGCAGCTTCACCCACATTCACCATACAAACACCAAGCCTATCGGCATTCGGGTGCTGCTCGCGGCTAAGCACATGGCCAACCACCACCTGCGGGAAATTCCCACCCGTTGTGGTGATAGCATCCACCTCATGCCCCAACTGAATCAGCGCAACTTCCAGCTGCTTGGGGGTGGTTTCGGGCTTAAGGGCAATGAACTGCTGGAGCAAGCTAAGGACGATTTTCATACTGCTCGTTTTAGCTGGTTAACGCGGCTTTGACAACATCCGCCGCGCCAAAACCCCATAAACCCCATACGGCAGCGCCGCCAGCAGTTTCAGCCCCCAGCTCAACCGCTTGGGATACGTCACCTCAAACCCACTCCGCTGCAACCCGCGCCACGTGGCAGCGGCAGCCTGTTCCGGCGTCAGCAAAAACGGCATCGGGAAGGGGTTCTTGTCGGTCAACGGCGTCTTCACAAAGCCGGGATTGATGACCTTCACATCCACCCCCAGCGGCTGCCATTCGCTGCGCAGGCTTTGGCAAAAGTTAATCAGCGCAGCCTTGGTGGCACTATACGGCTGGCCGTTCGGCAGCCCTACATAACCCGCCACGCTGGCGGTAAGGGCCAGCTGTTGAGGCAAACACCCCTGCTGCGCCAGCTGGTGAACGAAGTGCAGCAACGCGGTTAAATTTGTGCTCACCGTCGTCTGCACATCGGCCCATTGCCATTCCTGCACAGCGGCGGGGGTGTAGGTGCCGGTAAAAACCAAAATCCGCGCCGGGATCCCCAGCGCCTTAACCTGCCCCACCGCATTGCGCGTCGCCGCTTCATCGGTCAAATCAAACGGCACAACACTCAAGCTGCCACCCGTATTTACAATCTTCTCTAAATTCTCCCGATTCCGCGCACTGGCAATCACATGCGCCCCCCGCGCCAAAGCATACTCCGCCACCGCCCTGCCAATTCCACTACTTGCGCCAATAATCCAAATAGTCTGGTGGGAAATGAGTTTCATGATATTTCTCAACTCTAGGGTAGTTTTGGATTGTGTTCAAGTAAAACGGGCACCTCCACTTGCAAAGCTTTGGCTAAATCGGAGAGCCGCCCAGCGCTTACACGGCATTGGGCTGATTCATATTTTTGCAGCATTTGGTAACTCACGCCCACGGTTGCCGCCACCTCTTGCAAACTCAAGCCACGCTCTCGCCGCCAATACCGCAAAGCCTTCCCAACA
>RFNJ01000155.1 GCA_009927255.1 Pseudomonadota bacterium
AACTTCCGATCGCCATAGGGCTTTTTGTCGCCGAATTTGCCGCGGGATTTATCGCCGAACTTGCTTGCGCGTGGTCCTTTGTAGGGGCCTTTGCTGCGGCGGGAGTCGTCCATGGAGTGGGCTTTCAACTGATTAAAAAATGGGCAACTGGTGATTTAGCATCCCTTGGAGGGTTTGCATAGAGGAATTTTGCCTTGACCTTCCATAAGATAGCATCATACACATTATCTAGACTTTGCCTATGCCTCACCCTGCCTTCCCGTTAACCCCTCCTGTCAGAGGATACTACCATGGAAGATCCTGTCGCCCAAAATCAGGCTATCACGCAGCTGATCGATGACCTTACCGCACTTGACCTAACAGCAATTACCAACCCCAACATTCAAAAAGGGTTGGCAGAAATGCGCGAACTGAGTATCAGCGCTCTGTGTGGTTCGCTAGGTTCATCAAAGCAGCTTATGTCGAGTCACATCATACCAACAATTGCCATGACTGTTGTTGCTATTGAGCGGATGCGTAAAAGAGGAACCGTCCCACCTAGCTGGGAGTCGACACTCACAAAAATGGATGGGCTTCTAGATAGGCTAGAAAAAATGAGCAGAGAGAACGGCGTTGCCTTGAGAATAAGTTTTGGAAGCACCGCAGAAGGAAAACCTGCGCCCATCCGCTTTGGCAAGCCAACAAGATGAAAACGCACAAGCCCCCTTTGAACAATCAAAGGGGGCTTGGTGTATTTTTTGGGTTGATCATCTACTGCGGAGGTAATCGGCGAGGGACATGCAGAAGAGGCCGACCATCGCCCAGCCGATGGCCATGTAGAGAGGGATGCCGGTGGGGTTCCAGCCTTCGACTGCGGTGAATACCCAGACCGGGCCGGCGAGGGCGAACCAGACTTCCATTCCCCAGCCCGACAACCCACACAGCGCGGCGAAGAAGGCTGACCAGCGGCCGTGCACCCAGATGCTGGCGGCCAGCAGGGCGGCCAACAGCAGCAGGCAGAGTTCGGGCCTTTGATAGCCGAATAAAATCACCCCGCCCATGGTGCTGTTAAACCCCGCTTGCCAGAGCAGGCGCCCCAGCGGCGTGTGGCGCTCGGGCCAGACGTTGGCCCAGAACAGCCATTCGGCTTGTTGGCGCCAGCGGGGTTTTGTCATGATTCAGCCCTTATTTGGTGGCGGCTGGGCTGGCTTCGTCGGCGGCGATAGTCATTTTAACAATAGTATCGGGGTTGGTGACGGTGCCGTTTTGGGCGGGGTTGCCTTTTTTGATGTTATCGACCAGCTCCATACCTTCTGTCACTTGGCCCCAGACGGTGTATTGGCCATCCAGCCCCGGATTATTGGCGAGCATGATGAAGAACTGCGCGTTGGCGCTGTTGGGTGCCATGGTGCGGGCCATGCTGACCACGCCGCGAATGTGGGACATTTGGTTAAACTCGGCTTGCAAATCGGGCTTGGTGCTGCCGCCGATGCCGTCGCCATTTGGGCTGCCGGTTTGCGCCATGAAGCCTTCAATTACGCGGTGCCAGAGCTTGCCGTTATAATACCCTTCGCGGGTTAATTCTTTAATTCTTTCAACATGCTTGGGCGCTTGTTGGGGGAACATTTGGATGGTAACGCGGCCATCTTTGAGGTAGAGGTAGAGGGTGTTTTCAAGGTCTTGCGGTTGGGCGATGGCAGCTTGGGACATGAGGAGGACTCCGGTGATTATGATAATGTGGGCGAAAGTTTGGGCGAGGATTTGGCGGATGTTCATGGTTGGTTTTTCTGTTGGTTATAGGGCTGTTTAGCAGGTTTGGGGGAAATTGCAAATAGCCCCAAAGAACTAAACAGCGCGGTTGACAGCAGCCCCCTGCCCCGCTAGGTTCCCGCCCACGTGGTGGAATACCCAAGCGGCCAAAGGGGACTGACTGTAAATCAGTTGGCTTACGCCTTCGAAGGTTCGAATCCTTCTTCCACCACCATAAATTTAAAAAGCAAGGCTCTCACGAGGATCTCTGCTTCCTAATTCTTTGTTTGCAGAGTTGGTGCCGAGCTACGACGAAGGTTCAACCCGCAGGGCGACCATTCAAAGTGGCGAAGCCTTACCAACTTATGGTCAATCCTTCTTCCACCACCCCTCTTCCAACTAAACGCTACGTATTTTATTTACAACCGAATATCCACAAAAGCCCGCTGCCGCAGCTCGCGCATAAATCGCCGCGCATTCAGTTCAAGGCGGCTCTCGGTCAAGTTGGTGCGAATCCGCTCGCGGTATTCCTCCAGCTTAGCTGGTAGCACTTCCCGTGTGCCCGCCACAAACACCCGCGCCACATTGCCACTCACCGGCACATCATCGCTCCAGCGGCCCACCTTCACATTCGCCAGCGCCGCTTGCAGTTCGGGCTGCAAGTCGGCGGTGGTCACCCACCCCAGCGCAATGCTCTCGGCAAAGCCTTCAGCAAATTGCTTTTTGTTAAAATACTCACGCACCGCCACCGGCGTATTTAAATTGCGGCTGGCCGTTTGCAGTTTATCCCGCAGCGCCTGCTGGGCTTTATCATCCGCTGGCTGCGGCGCCGCCAGCAAATAAAGCTCCAATTGGGTCTGCGGCGTAGTGGCCAAAGGCTTGGTGGTGCGCACATTCTCAAGCTTAATCAAGTGCCAACCCATCGGGGTGCGGATCGGCTCGCTCACCTGCCCCGGCTGCAATTTATCCAACGCATCCTCCAGCTGCGGGTTCAACTCCCCGCTGCCAAACCAGCCCATCCGCCCGCCGTTCAGCGCACTTTTATCATCGCTATAAGCCTTGGCCTGCTCGGCAAAATTAGCGCCTGCGGTAATCTTGCCGCGCAAATCTTGCAGCTTGGCCAACTGCTCACGGTCAGCCGCGCCTTCCGCCGGATTCAACATAATCATGCTAATCTCTCGCTCCAAAACATGGCGGCTTTTCGCCAACTGCTCAATCAACTGGTCAAGCTCGGCGGTGCCCACCTGCACGCGGGGCCGCAGCTCAATCGCCACAATTTTCTGCCATTGCACTTCCGCCGCCACCTTGTCATTGGCTGCTGCCTCAACCCCACGGGTTAGGCTGGCCCACGCTGGTCCAGCCGCCGCACGCGCATCCGCCCGTGCCTTGGCAATCTCTGGCTTGGTCAAGGCTAAACCATTGGCCGCCGCAAACTGGCGCTGCAATTCCTCATCAATCATCCCCGCCAAAGCCCGCCGCTCCACTGCCCGCCGCTGCTCGGCACTGGGGCTTGCCAACCCCAGCTGCCGCAAATTCAACTCACTCCGCGCCCGCAGTTGGCTCAGCGTAATCCCCTGGTCATTCACCACCGCCACCAACCTATCTTGTCGAGATAGGGCAGGGGCTGCCACCTTGCTCGAACTCACCGTCTTACTCGCAGTCACCTTAGGCACCGTGCCCGAAGCAGCAAACCCCACCGAACCCGCCAGAGTCAAGCACACAACCACCACCAAACCAACTATCAAACGCACCATATTCACCCCCCTTTTAATACCCAACTATACTCTAATTTTCGTTATCCCCCAAGCTCAGCAACTCCACGTTCAGCAAATAATCCGTGCTCGGCTGCACATCCCCGCTGGTAAAGCCGCGCCGCCGCACCACCAGCTTCAGCAAATAGCAATCTTCGCGCCAGCTCAGGCCACCTTCCGCCAGCAGCACTTTGCTGTTACGCAGATCGTTGCGGCTTTGCGCTTCAAAGGCCATTTTCTCGGTCAGCGGCAAGCGCATCCGGCTGGTAAATTCATCGGTATTGTTGTCAAGATAGCTATGGCCAACGCTCACATAAGCCTTCTTCACATCACCCAACCGCAAGCTGCTATCCATCCGTCGCGGCGCAAAGCTGCCATGGTCAAGCCGAAAGCGGCTGCTCAGCGTTAGCCACGGCACAGGGTTGGCCTCCGCTTGGCCCACCCAATCCGAATCCTTCGTTCCCGCACCTCCATCCAGCGGCAAAGTGGTGTCATCAAATTTCCGCAAACTTTGCCCCACAAACAACCGCCAGCGGGTGTTGTCCGCGGTGCCCCAGCGGTTATCCAAACCATACACCAACCGCGGCCCGGTTTCCACGCGGTCAAGCCCCGCAAAGCGCGAAGCTTCAAACAAATTCCCCGTATCCAGCTCATACGCCGCGCTATCCTCATTGGGGATTTTCTGCCCCACGTTCCCCCCACGCGGCGAAATCGCCGCCATCACCAAAGGCGTAATACTATGGTTGCCGCCAGGCGAAAGATACGGCTTCTCCCACAACATATTCACCTCCGGCAAAGCCCGCGTCACAAAGCCATCGCGCGTCGGCCCTTCGGTGGCATAAAAGTCCAAGCGCCCAGTGGCCCCCACCGTCACCTTGCTGCCATCATCCAGCCAAAATGGCCGCCGGAATTCCGTGCTGCCAATCACCCGCCGGCTTAAGTCACCACGGTCGCGGTAAAGGCTGGTCACGTCCAACCCCGCATCAACCTGCCCGCCCCACACATCCCACCACCGCTCCATTTGCAGGCGCGGCAAAACCTGCGCGGTTTGTGCGGGGTCACGGCTGGCATTCAAGTCCTGAAAATAGGTGCCGGAAAGCGCCACATAATGCTGCTCCCCCCCATCTTCGGCATAAAGGGTGGAAGCCAGATACGGGTCATTGCGGTTAAAAAACTGGTTCAGGTAATTATCATCATTCGCCACCTCGCCATTCACCCCAATCCGCCGCGTGGTATCAAAATCCTTCTGCGCCACAATGCTTAAGTGGTTGCGCACCCGCCCCACGCCGGTATCATTCAAAAAGCTGGCCTTAATCTCACTCTCCGTATCAATCCCCACCTGCCGCCGCTCGGCCAACAGCTGCGCACCACGCGCACTCATCAACCGCGTCCCCAACGTATAATCCGCATTCTCATCAGGCGAATAAACATACCCCCGCAGCGTCAATTCATCACCCAACACGCTCGACTTCCCGTACATCGGCGGCAACAAGCCACTCTGCGCCTTGCGCTCACCCAACGGGTGCCGAAACCACGGCAAATACATCACCGGCGCCCCATAAACCCGCATCGTCGCATTGCGGTAAGTCGCCTGGCTGCTGCTCTGGTCATAAGCCACTTGCCCAGCCCTAATTTCCCAAGGCCGCGGCCCACCCTTGGGGCACTCCGCACACGGCGAGTACACCACATCCTCCATTCTGTAAGTCGTGCCCGAAACCTCCGCCCGCTTGGCCCGCAGTACATCCCCCAGCACCGGCACCCGCAGGCGCAGCTGTTGCAAAGCTCCTGCCCGCAAGTCGCCGCGCAGTTCCAACTTTTCCACCGTCAGCACATTGCCCTGCGCATCGCCATAGCGTACGTTGCCTTCAGCCAAAACCATCCCGCTTTCAATGTCATAGGTAATCTTATCCGCCCGCACCTCACCCGGCTCACCGCGCACCAGCACTTGGTTATCAGGCTCGCCTACCGCCACCACGCGGCTGGCCGAAGTATCATAGCTCACATCCGCCGCCTCAAGCTCAAACGGCAACTGCCCTGCATCTTCAGTCGATGCTTCCTGCGCCCCCGCCGCCAAAGGCAGCAACACCACCGCCAGCAACCAAGGCCAAACGGTCGCACGCAGCAAGGGCAGGGCAGGGGGGCGCAAGCAGGCTTTTCTTTTAATTGGCTTTTTACGTTAGCCAAAATCGTGCGGCAACTTCACGCCGCCGTCAATCAGGCAGCCATGCAACAGCCGCCTATTCCTCACGCAGATGTAGCAAAAGCGCCGCCGCCAACAGCAACGCCGCCAGCGTGGGCAGCCACGCCGCCAGCATCACATCCAGCCTGCCCGCCAGCCCATAAGCCGCCGCAATATTGCCAAACAGGTAAAACCCAAACCCCAGCCCCAAGCCTGCCAGCACCACCCCCGCCATACCCTGCCCACGCACAAAGCGCAAGCCAAACGGAATCGCCAGCACAAACATCGCCAAAGCCAGCGCGGGCAAAGCCAACAGCTTGGCATAAGCCATCGCATGGCGGCTGGCGGGGAAGCCACTCGCCTCCAAAACCCCAATAAACCGCCGCAATTCCCACAAACTCAGCGTGCTCGGCGGATTAAAACTCGCCTGAATCTGGCTCGCCGTCAGGCTAGTTGGCAAGCTCATCAAGTCCTCATGGGCAATCTCTTGCTGGGGAGAGAGCAAAAACGTATCCCGCAACATCCACCGCCCATTTTCAAGGTCAGCCTGTTTCGCGTCCAACCGCGCCAAAAAGTCGCCCTGCGGGCTAAACGCAAACACCGTCGCCTGCCCCAAATTTTGGCCATTTGCCGCCACGGTTTGCCCATAAATAAAATAGGTGCGGCGCCCCTCGGGGCGGCTGCCCCCCATCTCCTCCTGCCGCAGCCAAATGCTCCCACCGTCGGTCACTAAACCCTTCACGGTGTTGGGGAAAACCTCGCCATACCACCGCTCATAGCGCTTCAAAAACGTCGCCGCCAACGGGTTCACCACCAACAACGCACTCACCCCCACCAACGCACACATCAGCAGCGGCGCCAGCACAAAGCGCCGTGCGGGCAAGCCACTCGCCCGCAGCGCCACCAGTTCATAACGCTTGTTCAACTGGTTCAGCCATACCAAGGTTGCCAGCAACACCGCAAACGGCAAAAGCTGCAACAGCAAGTCCGGCATCTTCAGCAAGCTCATCATCGCCGCCTGCCCCATCGGAATATTCTTCCCCGCCAACTGCCGCAACAGCTCCACCACATCCACCAAATAAATCACCACCCCCAACGCCAACAGCGTTAGCAAAAACGTCGCCAGCCAACTCATCGCCAAATACCGCCCAAGAGTGGGCGCATACCCCCGCCGCAACGCGCCACTATGATGATGCAAACTCAACATCCCGCTAGCCATGGCGCACGCTTTCACCCGCAATCAAGCCACCCCGATTCGCCCACCAGCCCAAAACCCCACTCGCCACAATCGCCACCATCGGCAGCGCCCATTGCCCCCATAAAATGGCCGGATTCCCACTCTCCGCCATACTCCCCAGCGCCATCAGCGCCGCTACGTAAAGGATAGCACACACCCCCGCCGCAACGGTAAGCCGCAAACTGCTCACCTGTCGCCGAGCGGGCCGCAACAGCCACCCCGCCGCAATCGCCACCATCGGCAGCGGTGTTAAGGGCCACAGCAAACGCTTATGCGCCTCGGCCAGCAGCTTGCCCCGCTCGCGCGCATCGGTGGAAGTTTCCGCCAAGTTCAGCAACTCCGGCAACAAATACTCCTCCTTATTCCGCGCCCGTGGCTCCAGCGCCTTCATCCCCAGCCGCTGCCGCACATCAAGGTTATAGCTGGTAAACTCCAACATGCTCACCTGCTTCCCCCCAATCTCCTGCCGTAAGCCATTCTTCAGCAACAGCTGCGGATACCCATCCGCCCCCACCGTCACCTCAGCACTGCGCGCATACCACGTCACCGGCTTGGCAGGCTCGCGCGTATCATGCACCAAAATCATCTCCAGGCTGGTCGGCGTCACCCGCTTCTTCAAATAAATCATCATGTCATCACCCAGCTGGTTAAAGGTGCCTTCCTCCAACAGCAACTGCCCCTCTTGGTTGCGCACATTGTATTGTAAATCCTTAAAAGCCCTGCTGCTGCGAGGCAACCCATCCAAATAAAGCCAATAACCAAACGCACACGCCACCAAGCTCCACGCCAGCAGCGGCCACAGCATCACCGGCCCTTGGCCACTCGCCAGCACGGCGGTAATTTCATTGTCATCCTGCCAGCGCCGCAGCGCATAACAGCACCCCGCAAATACCCCCAGTGGTACAATCATCGTCAGCAGCATCGGCACCAGCAGCACTGCCAGCTGCAAAAATGTCCAAAGCCCCAAGCCCTTATTAATAATCAAATCCAAAAAGCGCAAACTCTGCAACAACCACACCACCCCCAAAATAATCACCAGCGCCGCCAAGGTGGGGCGCACCGCCTGCCAAAAAAAATAGCGCGAAAGGGTCATCATCGTAGGCTGCAGCATAAATCCGCTTGCCATCATCCCACAAGCGGCATTATTTTCCTCTGGTTAAATAATTTTGTAAAAAAATTAAAGGAAAATATGCCTATGTTCACCCTCACCGCCGCCCGCCTCACCGAAAAATCGGTCAAAAAAACCGCGATTATATTTTCCGAAAATAAAGCCCGCCTCACCGCCGCAGCGGAAGTGGTGAACATCGCCACTAACATGGCCATCAGCACCGCCCTGCGCGGCAGCCGCTACCAAGGCGGCATGAACGAAACCACCCGCATCACTGTGCCCGGCCAAACTATCTCCCAAGTGCTGGTGGTCGGCGTAGGCCGGCAAGATAAACTCGAACGCCGCGACTGGTGGCGCCTCGGCCTCACCATCGGCAAAAATCTCGACGCCATCGGCACCACCGAAGCCACGGTAGCCCTAGGCGAACTGGCCGACGAAGAAGCCACCCTCTCTGCCGCCCAAGCACTGGTCGAAGGCATCCACATGGCCCTCTACCGCTTCGATGAATTCAAGTCCGAGCAAAAAGACCACCAAAAACCCCGTTTCGAAAAACTCGCCATCCACACCAGCAGCCGCATCGCCCGCATGCTGGAAGACGCCACGCCTGCGCTGGAAAAGCTGCTCGCCGCCACCAACACCACCCGCAATGCCGTCAATCTGCCACCCAATGTTGCCAACCCCGAATACATGGCCGAACAAGCCCGCAAGCTGGAAAAACTCGGCGTTAAGGTTGAAGTGATTGACGAAAAGCAAATGAAAAAGCTGGGAATGAATCTCTTCCTCGCCGTCGGCGGCAGCGCGGCACCCGAAGACCAACCCCGCCTGGTGCTGATGCACTACAACGGCCTTGGCAAAACCGCCGCGCGCCCCTACGCCATCGTCGGCAAGGGCGTGATGTTCGACACCGGCGGCTACAACCTCAAGCCCAGCAACGCCATGACTGGCATGAAGTTCGACATGGCTGGCAGCGCCGCCGTGCTCGGCGCCATCCAAGCGCTGGCCAGCCGCAAGGCCAAAGTCAACGTGGTCGGCGTCATGGCCTGTGCCATGAATATGGTCGGCCAAACCCCCTTCGTGCCCGACAGCATCTATAAGTCCTACAAAGGCCTATTCGTCGAAATTGGCAACACCGACGCCGAAGGCCGCCTGGTGTTGGCCGATGCGGTGGCCTACACCATCGAAAAACACAACCCAACCTACCTCGTCGACCTCGCCACATTAACAGGTGCCTGCATGGTCGCCCTAGGCGGCGCCTACGCAGGGCTGTTCAGCAACAACAAAACGCTGGCCAACAGCCTGCACAAAGCGGGGGAAGAAGTCGGCGAGCGCCTCTGGCACATGCCCGCCGATGATGTTTATGCCGCCAAAACCAAAGTGGCCGATGTCAACAACGACGGCAACCCCTACGGCGGCGCCAGCACCGGCGCAGTCTTCGTCAAAAAATTCGCCGACAAAACCCCCTGGGCGCACCTTGATATTGCAGGCGTCGCCAACCAAGACAAAGCCCCCGGCATCCCCGACGCCTTCACCGGCGCCACCGGCTTCGGCACAAGGCTATTGGTCAACTGGCTCGAAAACCACGCCCCCGCCCCCCAGCCCGAAAAAGTCATCAAAGATGCAAATGCTCCCAAACGCCCCCGCGGGCGCCCGCCGAAAGCCCGCTAGGGCTTTCGGCGCCCTGCGAAGCTCCCCGCGCCCCTCGTAGAGGGGCGACGGCTGGAGCGTAGCAGGGCAACACAAACCCCCAACCAGCAAAGCAAAAACATGTTCTACGTCTACTTCCTCATCTCCCTCACCAACCCGCAAAAAACCTACATCGGCTTCACCACCAATCACCCAACCGAACGCCTTAGCGGGCACAATGCCGGAGACACCGCCTACACCAAAAAACACAAGCCATGGCAGTTAGCTTCCTACATCGCATTTCAAACCGAAGCCCAAGCCCGTAGATACGAAGTCTACGCCAAATCCGGTTCTGGCAAAGCCTACATCAACAAGCACTTCCTCACCCCATGATCCCCATCGCCTTCTACCACACCCAAGGCGAAACCCCCGCCGCGCTGGATGCCACACTCCCCCCGCTGCTGGAAAAAGCCCTCAAAGCGGGGCATAAAGTGCTGCTGGTCACCCCGTCCGAATCCCGCACCCACCGCCTCGATGAAACGCTGTGGACGTATAGCGCCACCAGCTTCCTCCCCCACGCCAGCAGCGGCGGAAATAACGACGACACCCAGCCCATCCTGCTCACCCACGCACTGGAAAACCTGCCCCTATTGGCAGGCCGCACACCAGTCGTACTGGCAGGAGCTGAAGCCGCACTCCCCGTCCTCATCAGCCAAAACCCCAATAAAGTCCTCTACCTCTTCAACGCCAGCCAAGCGGCGCTGGAAGTCGCCCGCCCACTGTTCAAACATCTCAAAACCCAAGGCCACCAAGTCCAATACTGGCAACAAACCCCCCAAGGCAGCTGGCAACAAAAGTAACAATACTTACACCCACGTTACATCCCCCTGAAACAAGCGCCCCGATGATAAGCAAGTTGGTTGTAGACCTTTTTATTGCGGCACATTCTACCCCATGGAGACTTTATTACTGATTACCGCGGCGTTTGTGGCGAGTTTGCTTTCGGGCGTTTATGGCATGGCGGGTGGCTTGGTGCTGCTGGCGGTTTACCTGATGTTTCTGCCCACTGCCAAAGTGATGTTGTTGCATGGGCTGGTGATGTTTGTGGCCTGTGCGGGGCGGGCGGTGATTGCGCGGGACCAGCTATTGCCTTCGGTTTTGATTACTGGCGCGGTGATGGCGCCGCTGCTGTGCTGGTTTTTCATCAGCCATGAAGTGGTGCTGCCCAAGCCGCTGATTTATATTTTGGTGGGCATAACCTCTTTTATTGTGTGGTTGCCGCCGAGCAAGTTTTCGATTCCGGTGGGCAAGAAACGCGGGGCGAGTGTGCCAACTGCGGCTTCGTTAATTTTTACCCTTTCACTTGGTGCGGCGGGGCCGATGATTGATGCGATTTTTTTACAATCTGGCCTAAACCGGGCCAAAATTATGGCCAACAAGGCGTTTTTGCAGGTGCTGGCGCATGGCAGCAAAATTATTGTTTATGGCGGCCTAACCCTGCTGGCGCCAGATGCATTGCAGAGCACTTATACGCCGCTGCTGCTGGGAGGGTCACTGGTGGCGGCGTTGGCTGGGACGTGGGCGGGCAACCACATTCTGCAGCAAATGAGCGAGAACTTTTTTACCCGCACCAGCCGGTGGCTGATTAGTGCGATTGCGGTGTATTATGTGGTGCAGGGGGTGATGAGTTTGGGGTAGACCGCTAGCGCTCAGCAGCAGCAGTGACTTCTTCCACCAGGAGCTTCAGATGCGCTTGCATTTGGGCTTCTTTTTCGGCTTCCACCATGATGCGGATGAGGGGTTCGGTGCCGCTTTTGCGAATCAGCACCCGACCCGTTTTGCCCAGCGCTTTTTCCGATGCGCTGATGGCTTTTTGCAGCTTGGCGCCCTCCAGAATCTTCGCCGCGTTGGTACCAGCGGGCAGGCGGATATTGTGGAGCTTTTGCGCCCATGGTTGGTAAAGCTGACGCAAGCTGCTGGCTTTGGCGTTGTTTTCGCGCAGGTAGGCAAGGATTTGCAGGGCGGCGAGAATACCATCGCCTGTGGTGGCGAAGTCGCGGAAAATCAGGTGGCCGGACTGTTCGCCGCCGAGATTATAGCCGCCTTGGCGCATTTCGGTTTCCACGTAGTGATCGCCCACTTGGGTGCGGATGAGCTTGAGTTTCAGGCTGGTGAGGTAACGCTCTAGTCCCATATTGCTCATCACCGTGGCCACCACGCCGCCACCTTGCAATTTGTTTTGGTTTTTGAGGTGTTTGGCGAGTGCGGCAAGCATAAAGTCGCCATCAATCACGTCGCCTTTTTCATCGACGGCGATGAGGCGGTCCGCATCGCCATCCAGCGCCAGACCAATATCCGCCTTGTGTTCCAGCACCGCTTGGGCCAGCGCTTGGGGGGCGGTGGCGCCAACGTTTTTGTTGATGTTGAAGCCGTCGGGCTCGCAGCCCATGCGGATGACGTTGGCGCCGAGTTCCCACAAAATCCGTGGGGCGATTTTATAGGCAGCACCGTGGGCGCAATCCACCACCACCTTCAGCCCGTGGAAGCTGAGGCCCCCCGCCACGCTGGTTTTAACGAATTCAATGTAGCGGCCCACCGCGTCTTCCACCCGCGTAGCTTTGCCAATATCATCTGGCCCCACCAGCGGGATGCCTTGGGGGGAATCGAGGAGTGTTTCGATATTTTCCACATAACCGCCGTTAAGTTTCAGGCCATCGGGCGTGAACATTTTGATACCGTTGTCGGCGTAGGGGTTGTGGCTGGCGGTGATCATCACGCCCAAATCGGCGCGCAGGCTGCGGGTGAGCATCGCTACCGCAGGCGTGGGCAGCGGGCCAAGCAGCAGGCAGCTGAAGCCGACGCTGGTGAAGCCTGCTTGCAGGGCGCTTTCGATCATGTAGCCGCTGAGGCGGGTGTCTTTACCAATCACCACCGTGGGTGCGCCGCCGTGGCGGGCGGTAAGCTTTTGCGCCACCACGGTGCCGGCGGCTTGGCCGATGCGGGTGATGACGTCGGGCCGCAGCACGTTGCCATTGGCTTCGCCGCGGATGCCGTCGGTGCCGAAATATTTGCCTTGGGCCATGTGTTTTTCTCCTTTAACTACATTTTAGCTTTAGCATATTCGTGCAGTGGCAAGCCAAGCTGCCAACGGCGAATAACAATAAAAACACCAAAGCCCCAATCGCTTATCATCAAAAAAGTCGGATACATAAGAGTTTGCCAAGAAGCTTCGGGAACTGAAAAGAGAACAAAAAAGTACCGTAATCCTGCCCAGAAATAGGAAATTGGTGGTTCTGTATCGGGTTTGCCGTAGGTTTTACGGAAAGTTGGATAATAGGATAAGCAATCAATACAAATGAGTAAGAGCAATGCTAAAACGGGATTATTGGTCGCTTTCCAAATAGGAATTGCGGCAAGCGCAGCTAACAAAGCAAGCCAATCGCTGCGGGTAAAATTTTTTTCGCCAACAAACAAAGCCAAAAATGCAATGACTAGACAAGAAATAGATACCACCGCTAACGCATAGGCTGATGGGCCACCTTGTAATTCAAACTGCGCCAGTGCGCCAATACCAACCATAACACCCCACAATAACCAACTAAACGCGTGCGGTTTGGTTTGGCCTAAATATATGGAATAAAAGTAAGTTCCGTAGCGCATGAGCGCCACAGCAATAGCTAAAATAGCAAAGAGTGTTGCGCGTTGAAATGCTATATCCATTGCAACCTAGCTTTTACGTTTTTTGACAGTGGGTTTGGCTGCTGGTTTGGCATCGGTTGGGGTGGTTGAAGTGGGCCGTTTGGTGTCTTTCACCACTGCGATTTTTTTGCCGTCGATCAGGTCTTTCACCTGTTGGGCGTCCAGCGTTTCATATTCTAGCAAGCCGAGAGCGAGGATTTCCAGCGCTTTGCCGTGCTTTTTTAGCAGGGCTTTGCAGCGCTCAAAGTTACGGTCAATAATCGCGCGCACTTCGGCATCCACCTTGGCGGCCATGGCTTCGCTGATGGTGCTACGGCTGGTGATGTCGCGCCCTAAAAACACTTGGCTCTCTTTTTCGCCGTAGTTGATCGGGCCGAGGCTGCTCATCCCCCATTGCATCACCATGCGGCGGGCAAGGTCGGTCGCGCGTTCAATGTCGTTGCTGGCGCCGCTGGTTTGCTGGCCGTTCAGGAACTGTTCTTCCGCCAATCTTCCGCCGAACAGCATCGCGATTTGGTTTTCTAAGTAATCCTTGGCGTAGGTGAATTTATCTTCGCCCGGCAAACTCATGGTAACGCCCAGCGCGCGCCCACGCGGGATGATGGTGACTTTGTGGAGAGGGTCTTTCGGGCCATCGAGATAGAGCATCGCAATCGCGTGGCCAGCTTCGTGGTAGGCCGTGGTGCGCTTGGCGTCTTCGGTCATTACGGTGCTGCGGCGTTCGGCGCCCATCATTACTTTATCGCGGGCGGCTTCAAAGTCGGCCATGTCCACCATCCGCTTATTTTTGCGGGCGGCCAGCAGCGCGGCTTCGTTCACCAAGTTCTGCAAATCGGCCCCACTAAAGCCAGGGGTGCCGCGGGCAATGGTTTCGGCCTCTACATCCGCCGACAGTGGCACTTTTTGCATGTGAACAGTCAGGATTTGGCTACGGCCTTTAATATCGGGCAGCGGCACCACCACTTGGCGGTCAAACCGGCCGGGGCGCATCAGCGCGGGGTCCAGCACGTCCGGGCGGTTGGTGGCGGCAATGATGATCACGCCTTCGCTGGCATCGAAGCCATCCATTTCCACCAGCATGGCGTTGAGGGTTTGCTCGCGTTCGTCGTTCCCGCCGCCCAAGCCTGCGCCACGGTGGCGGCCAACGGCGTCGATTTCATCAATAAAAATAATGCACGGCGCGTGCTTTTTGCCGGTTTCAAACAAATCCCGCACCCGCGCGGCGCCCACACCCACAAACATCTCCACAAAGTCTGAACCCGAAATGCTGAAAAACGGCACGCCAGCCTCCCCCGCCACCGCCCGCGCCAGCAGGGTTTTACCAGTGCCAGGGCTGCCGACCAGCAGCACGCCCTTGGGAATACGGCCACCCAAGCGCTGGAATTTGTTAGGGTCGCGTAGGAAATCCACCACTTCTTGCAGTTCTTGCTTGGCTTCATCCACCCCTGCCACATCGCCAAAGCCTACTTTTACCTTGGTTTCGCTGTGCATTTGCACCCGCGCCTTGCCAAAACCAAACGGCCCGCCGCCGCCCGCGCCGCCTTTGCCCTGCATTTGGCGCATAAAGTATATCCAGATGCCAATAAACAGCAGCCATGGCGCCCAGCCGATGAGAATTTGCATCAGCGTGCTCATTTCTTGCGGTGGAACCACTTGAATATCAACGTTTTTTGCGCGCAGAGCTTTGATGAGGTCGGGGTCGTTCGGTGCCAGCGAGGTGACTTTGCCGCCGCTGCTGAGGTGGCCAACCAAGTCGCCCGTGTCGGTCAGTTCCACTTTGCTGAAGGCGCCGCTGTCAATCCGGCTGAGGAACTGGCTGTAGCTAACTTCGGTTTCCGCCTTGCGCGCCTGCAAGCCGCCCGCCTGAAACACGCTGACAACCGCCAAAACGACGAAGAAAATGCCTGCCCACAGCAGGGCTTGTTTGGTGAAGGGATTCATACCCCCAACACTGCCCCTAAATCGGCAGACATTCAACCAAAAACGGTAGCAATATGGCCGATTTTTTGGGCAACGGATGGGGGGTTGTGCAAAGCGTTTGTATACTATAAGATGTTCGAGAACTAACGTATCTTGACGATCTTTCCTCTTACAACATGGAGCAATCCAATGAAAATCTGCAAACTGACGACGCTGGCGGCGCTGTGCTTGCTGGTGGCCCCGGCTTTGGCTTGGGCGCAGCATGTGCCTGGTTCGCCGGTGCCCTACGGATACAGGTACAATAGTGATCCGCAATTCCGTGCCCAACAGGAGCAAATGCGGCAGGAATCGGAGCGACTGAAGCGCCAATATGAAAATGACCGCCGTGCCGCCGAACAGCGGCAATTTCAGGCCCAGCAAGAGCAATTCCGACTGCAACAGCAACGTGAGCGCCAAGCCTTTGAACTAGAGCGCGAGCGCCTGCGGCTGCAACAGCAGCAGCGGAACCAATATTATGGTGGAGGGTATAGCAACCCCACACCGAGTTGGAATCGCTGGAACCAGCCGCAGAATGGTGGCTATGGCAATCCCAGTTGGGGTGGTTATGGCAACAACCAATACCAGCAGGCCTATAACGAAGGCCAGCAAGAAGGCTACCAAGCTTGTTGGCAAGCCTTTCGGGGTGGGCAACAGCCTACACCTACTGGGCATCCTGCCTATTTGGAAGGCTTTCAAGTCGGCTGCCAGCGCGCCAGCAACGAATACACTCGCCGACAACAATACGGCGGTGGGTATGGCTACGGTAACTCACCTCGCCGTGACCGCGACCGTACCGGCGAGGTGATTATTGGCGGCATTCTTGGCATCATGCGTGAAGCCATAGAAATGTGCCGCCAAAACCCCATCGCCTGCCAAAAAAACTAATAACGAATGCTTGGAAGGCTGCCCCCTAGTGGGGCGGCCTTTCGGGTTTTAGGAACATTGTGATAGTCGTGGATGAGAACCGAAGCGAAGAACCTGACCCACCTTGCTGCCGCAGGCTAAAAAATGGTTCTCGGGATCAGAACCATAGCGCAGCGAAGAACCTGACCTCGTTAGTGAAAATGCCCGAAGGGCATAAATGGTGGTCGGGGTCAGAATCGAACTGACGACACAAGGATTTTCAATCCTTTGCTCTACCGACTGAGCTACCCGACCATCAGTCACGGCTGCTTGTAGCAAAACACGGCAGCTTGGGCAAGCCAATTCCCAAGCGGCCTAAGCTGTGGCATATCTAAGTGCGGCTGTGCCCGTAGCTCAGCTGGATCAGAGCATCAGCCTTCTAAGCTGACGGTCGGTGGTTCAAGTCCACTCGGGCACGCCAATTATCAGTTCTTTGGGGCCAGAAAAGCCGCCCCATGAAGGAGCGGCTTTTCGGTTATCCGTGACGAGCTTATGGAAGGCTAGCCATTGAACGGGCTCAGAGCCCGCTAAATTAGGTTGTACCCTCACGCGCCCGGATAAAAGGCTTCATAAGGATAGTAAACACGACGGGTTTTCCGCGCCGCAAAAGTGGAACGACGGGCGCTGCGGTTCGTCATGCTGGAAACTCCTTATCTGGGAGAGCCAAGATTCCGCTTGGCACGGCTTGGCGGTGGAGCGCCGAAGGGGGTGGAAGTGGGGGAATTTTGCGGGCAGTTTTCCTACCGGTAGCAACCGAAACGGTGCGGTGCGGCAGGGGGCTTTCGTTGCTCGTTTGTTACATCAATAAAACTGCTGATGCAAGGGGTTATTGCAAAACCTGCTTATTAAAAATGCTGAAAATGCCACAGGTCAGACGAGAGGGGCACGTGGCCCGCCTTGCTTGGGTGGAGTGGGGCGTGTAGCGTGGTGCTTATGGAGCAACCTGCCCGCCGCTTTACCAGCCAAGCTTTGCTTGAAAAAATAGCCGAATGGCGGGTGTTTGCCGCCAGCGGGCCGGGTGGCCAGCATGTGAATAAAACCGCCAGTGCGGTGCAATTGCGATTGGCGGTGGAGCGGCTGGGCTTATTGCCGTTGGTGATGGCGCGTTTGCAGGTTTTGGCAGGAAGCAGGCTGACGGAAGATGGCCTGCTGTGCATCACCGCCCAAGCCTACCGCAGCCAAGAGCGCAACAAGGCCGATGCCCTCCAGCGTGCCATCAAGTTGCTGGAGCAAGCCCACAAAATCCCCAAAAAGCGCCGCGCCACCCGCCCGACCAAGGCCAGCCGTGAACGGCGGCTGGGGGGCAAGAAAATCCGCAGCGGAATTAAAGCTGCACGCGGGCGGGTGCGGGAATGAAGGATGTTAGGATGATAGGGGTTTAGGATGTTAAGTTATTCCATCAACCGCCCCCGCAAAGCCGGATGGCAAGTCATCGTCCGCCCAAAAATACGGTAGCGGTAGCGCGCAGTCAAAAGATATAACCCGTCAGCAAACATAGCAGGCAGCACTTGCCAAAGGTGGCCCAGCCAGACCAATCCCCGCAACCGCTGCAAAATATAGCCAACCGCCGCCGCTTGGGTATAGGCAGCAGCACCAACAATCACCGCAACAGAATGAGGGTTGGCAAAATCAATTCCATGCTGCTTGGCCAGATTTTGCCCCAACGGAGAGGTGAGGGGGGTGAACTTAAACAAGCCACCATCCCGCACCGCGACCAGTTGCAAGCAGCGAGAGCATAAAAGGCAGGTGCCGTCATAAAGGATAATAGGATGATGCGACGCTAATGGTTTAGCCATGGAGCATGTTGTGCAGCGTGGCCGCAGCAGGCAGCGGCTCATCACGACGGGTCGCCAGCGTGCGCAGTATCGGCTGACCGTTTTTTAAATAAACCGCATGCGTCAGCCCACGTTTTTCGGCACGCATTAGCTGCTTGCCCAAGGCTTCTGGTTTGAGCGATTGCTCCACATTCACCCCCGCAAGGCGCAACTGAACAGCCAATTGGCTGGCAGCAGCAAGGTCAGCGTCATGCTCCAAAGCCACCAACACCCGCGCGGTGCTAGCCGCCTGCGCAGCATAAGGTGGGCGCGTTAGCAGCCACTCGCACAAACGCGTAATCCCAATACTAATCCCCACCCCCGGCAGCGGCCGGTCCGAGAGACTCTCCGCCAAATTCTCATAGCGGCCACCGCTGCAAATGCTTCCCAGTTCGGGGGCACTTTCCAACCGTGTTTCCACCACGGTGCCGGTGTAGTAATCGAGGCCGCGGGCGATGGTGAAGTCGGGCACAATATTGGCGTTGGCGCCAATCAGGCTTTTGGCCATTTGAATAACGCCTTGTAGCTCGGTGGCGCCAGATAATGCATTCACCGCTTCAAAGCTGCTAGCTTTCAGCTTTTTTAGCAGTGCTTGCGGGTTGGCTTCGGGGTTGATGGCTTGCAGGCGCTCGTGGGCTTCGGCGGCGGGGATTTTTTCCAAGTCATCCACCACCTTCAGCGCGGCGTGTTGTTGGTCGGCGGTGGTAAAGCCGTTTGCGGCCAGCAAGCTGTATAGCAGCACGCGGTTGTTCACCCGCATCGTAAATTTTTCGCCCTTGGGCAGAATGGCTTGGAGGGCTTGGTAGGCAGCGGCGAGGATTTCGGCATCGGCGGCCAATGGCAGGCTGCCTGCGCCGTCGGCAATGTAATCAATATCAAACTGGTGGAATTGGCGCTCGCGGCCTTTTTTGGGGCGTTCGCCGCGCCAGACGGGCTGGCACTGATAGCGGCGGAAGGGGAAAACGAGGTTGGCGTAGTGTTGGGAGACGTAGCGGGCGAGTGGCACGGTGAGGTCAAACCGCAGGGCCAAGTCTTTGGCGCCGTCGTCGCCTTCTTGCACGTTGAGGCGGCGCAGGGCGTAAACTTCTTTGCTATCAATGCCTTTGCTGATGAGGGTGTCGATGCGTTCTACGCACGGTGTTTCCAGCGGTACGTAGCCAAAGGCTTCATATACCGCCTTAATTTTGGCGCAGATGCTGTTAAACGCCAGCTGCTGGGCGGGCAGATATTCAGGAAAACCGGAAATGGGAGTGATTTTGTTGGCCATGCAGCAGGATTAGCACAGCGGTTGCCTAAGATGCAAGCAGGCGGATTGGCGCGGGCAGGGCAGGGGGCTACCATGGTGATGATAAGGTTACTAGCAATGGTGGCTTTTGAAGCGGTGCAGATCGCACCGAACCCGCTGGCGGGGGGACCCTGCCAATGAAACCCAAAAGGAGGGAATGCACATGGCACAGCCTGTGGTTCAACATAGCAAAAACCCAACCCCCACTGCTGAAATTATCCCGCTGAAGGCGGCCAAGCGCGGCTACAACCCCTGCTACGAACAACTTCTGCAAACCATTTTGCTGAATGGGGAAGACAAAGAAGACCGCACCGGCACCGGCACCGTGGCCTACTTTGGCGGCCAGCTGCGCTATAACTTGGCGGAGGGTTTTCCGCTGCTGACCACCAAAAAAGTGTTTATGAAAGGCATCACCCACGAATTGCTGTGGTTTTTGGCCGGCGATACCAACATTAAATACTTGGTGGATAACGGCGTGCACATTTGGGATGAATGGGCCGATAAAGACGGCAACTTGGGGCCGGTGTATGGCAAACAATGGCGCAGCTGGGTGGCGCCGGATGGCCGGGTGATAGACCAACTGGGTGATGTGGTCGCGCAAATAAAGAAGAACCCCGACAGCCGCCGCCTGCTGGTAGTAGCGTGGAACCCAGCGGACGTGGGCAAAATGGCCCTGCCACCCTGCCACTGCCTGTTCCAGTTCCAAGTGATTAACGGCAAACTCAACTGCCATCTCTATCAACGCAGTGCCGATGTATTTTTGGGCGTGCCCTTCAACATCGCCAGCTACGCGCTCCTTACCTGCATGATTGCCCATGTGTGCGGCCTGCAACCCGGCACCTTCGTGCACAGCTTTGGCGACGTGCACATTTACCGCAACCACCTAGAACAAGTGCGCGAGCAACTCGGCCGCCGCCCCTACGGCTTCCCCACGCTATGGCTGAACCCCGAGGTGAAAGATATCTTCGCTTTTAAGTTCGAAGATATCCGCGTGGATGGCTACGAAAGCCACCCCGCCATCAAAGCACCAATTGCAGTGTAGGCGCATGATCAGCCTGATAGTTGCCATGGGCCGCAATGGCGTAATTGGCGCCAACGGCGGCCTGCCATGGCACCTGCCCGCCGATATGCGCCGCTTGCGCGAAATAACTTGGGGCAAAACGCTGGTGATGGGCCGCAAAACGTTCGAAAGCCTACCGCCCAAAGTGCGGCCGCTGCCCGGGCGCCGCAACTTGGTGCTCACCCGCGATGCCACATGGGCACACGCAGGCGCCGAAAGAGTTGCCATCCTCGCCGAAGCCGTAGCACTGGCCGGTGAGAATGAACTGGTGGTGTTCGGCGGCGCCGAGGTTTATGCTCTCGCCATGAATATGAACATGGTTGAGAAAATGTACGTCACCGAAGTAGATGTAGACGTCGCAGGCGACACCTACTTCCCCACTTGGAACAAAGCCGAGTGGCGGGAAGTGGCGCATGAGCAGCATGAGGAAAACGGCGTGCGCTACGCATGGATAGACTACGTCCGCCAAACAAATAGAGAGAGCCGTTAAATGGGCACCGCCATCCCCCATGTGAAGCACATCATCGCGGTTGCCAGCGGCAAAGGCGGGGTGGGCAAAAGCACCACGGCGGCCAATTTGGCAGTCGCTTTGGCGGTGCAGGGCCTGCAAGTGGGCCTGCTGGATGCCGATGTGTATGGCCCCAGCGCCCCCCGCATGATGGGCGTGAAGGACGCCAAACCCGAAAGCGACGGCCAGCAGATTGCCCCGGTGATTGCCCACGGCGTGCGGGTGATGAGCATGGGCTTTCTGGCCGATGAAACCACCCCGATGGTCTGGCGCGGCCCGATGGTGCAAAGCGCCTTGATGCAAATGTTGCGGCAAGTGGTGTGGGGCAGCGCCGCCAAACCCTTGGATGTGCTGGTGCTGGATATGCCCCCCGGCACCGGCGACACCCAGCTTTCCATCACCCAGCAAGTGGCGCTCAGCGGCGCAGTGATTGTTTCTACCCCGCAGGATATCGCCCTGATAGACGCCCGCAAAGGCCTGGAAATGTTCAAAAAAGTGAACGTCCCCATTTTGGGCGTGGTGGAGAACATGAGCATCTTCTGCTGCCCACATTGCGGTAAAAACAGCCCCATTTTCGGCGCCCACGGCGCGCGGGAAATGGCGCAAGAACTGGGCTACGAACTGCTGGCCGAAGTACCGCTGGAAATGGCCGTGCGCGAAAATACCGATGCCGGCCGCCCGCTGGTGCTGGCCGCCCCCGATAGCCCCGCTGCTGCGGTTTATCGCACCATGGCGGCAAGGGTTTGGCAAAAAATCAACACCCCCGCCAGCAAGCCAGCAGGGGTGAAGATTGTGATGGAGTAAATATTACCTGCTAATAGACAGCCGCAGGTCGCACTCCAACTTTCCACGCAGTATTACTATTGCCGTAAGAGTTTCATCAGAGAGCCCGCTACGGCGAACCATTTGGTTGTTTAGCAGTTGTGGTGGGCCAAAACTGTCATCGAGCATCTTTGTCAGATGTTCACAGAAATCACGTAGTTGAAAAACTGTTTCGGAAACTGGGCTGCGAGATGTGTAGCCAACCGTAGCACCCAGCACGCCTGAGGCGAGCATTAAAAAGATAGTGAAAAGGATTGACATCGTGGTTCTCCAGAGAAAGGCAGCCCGCAGGCTGCGGGGATGGAACGTCCTACAATATCAGTGTTACTTGTATGTATGCAAAAAGTCAACCCCCGCCAGCAAGCCAGCGGGGGCTTTTACCCATTGCCGCTTTAGCGGCGGCATTGAGTTTGGAGCAGCAGGTCGATGGCTTTTCGCTCCTCGCGCGGCAACACATTCCGCGGTTTCATAAAGGTGCGTCTAAACCAGCTGGCCTGGCTTTTATGCTCATAGCCACGTGCGTCAACCACCCGTAGTTGTGCGCAGAACAGCATCGGCGTCGAGATATAGTTGGCCACCAGCAGCAAGCCGCCAGCGCCCAAACACACACCCAAACATAAGGCGATGAAGGGTTTACTCATATTGCCTCCATTAGTAAACGGCAGCCACAGCGACTGCCGTGGGGTTAGTTGCATTGCAAACTATATGTATACTTTTAGTGTTTAGCAAGCTGTTTCAGCCAGTTTAAAGCCACAGAATGTAATTTTTTGATAATTTCGCAAATTGGGTGTTGACAGGGTCTAGGGCAGGGGCTATACCCCGCTTCGCCGCAGGTGATTTGTTTGAAACAACCGCCGCGGAACGCACTGTGAAAATTGAATAGGCAAACACACGTTCAGAAGTCTGAAGTCTGAAGTCTGAAATCTGGGTAGAAAGTCCTGATTTCTGATTTCTGATATTCTGATTTCTGAATATACAAGACAGAGAACAGTTAGCGAGGTTCAGTGGGCTCCGGAATCAAACTATCAACCGGCGTGCCGATATGAAACTGAACTTATTTAACTGTTCAAGGTTTCGTTAATTCGGTGGCACCTTCGGGTGCCGCAGTGAGAACGTAATTCAAGAACGCTAAATGAATCCAAATTCAGCCTTGTATCGGACATCGCTTGGCGATGTTAGCAGACTTTGCAGTTTTACCCCATGAGACCCCAGCCTTCGCTGGGGTTGATGTGGGCGTAGAGCTCGCTTCGCTCGCTAACGTCCACATCAAGTTGAGAGTTTGATCCTGGCTCAGAGCGAACGCTGGCGGCGTGCTTAACACATGCAAGTCGAA
>RFNJ01000031.1 GCA_009927255.1 Pseudomonadota bacterium
AACTCACCACGAAGCACCCAACTCTCCCAAACCCCAAACCTTAACATCCTTAACACCCTCATATCCTGATATCCTCATTCCATGCACGGCTTCTACCTCATCCACAAACCCAGCGGCCCCACCAGCGCCGGCGTGGTCGGCCGCATCAAGTGGCTGCTCAAGCAAAACGGCGCACCCAAAAATATCAAAATCGGCCACGGCGGCACGCTGGACCCCCTCGCCACCGGCCTGCTCCCCATTGGTGTCGGAAAATGCACCAAACAACTCCAAATGCTGCTGGAAGGCCCCAAAACCTACACCTTCACCATCCAATTCGGCACCCAAAAAAATACCGGAGATATATCAGGTATCACCACATTTACCTCAACAAACCGCCCCACTTTAGGCCAAATTGAGCAAACTTTACCCCGTTTTTTGGGTCAAATTCAGCAAATTCCCCCGCAATTTAGTGCCATTAAGCTAAGTGGCCGAAAAGCTTACGAAATTGCCCGTGCGGGCGGCCATGCCGAAATTGCCCCCCGCACCGTCACCATTCACACACTCAAATTGCTTGATTTTCAAACCGATACCGCCACCTTCACCGCCACCGTCAGCAAAGGCACCTACATCCGCACGCTGGCCGAAGATATCGCCCAAGCCCTTGATACTGTTGGCCATCTCACCATGCTCTGCCGCACCCAGCACGGCCCGTTTCAACTGCATCAAGCCATTCCATTCGAAATCCTTGACAAATCCCTGCAAAGCGGCGATATCACCACCCACCTACTGCCCGCGCTGGACGAACCCCTGGCCGAAAAAGCAGTTTAACATCAAGGGTTTCGATAGAAAGTCCATACCATGTCCATCACCACCAAACGTAAAGCCGAACTGATCAAAACCCACGCCCGCGCTGAAAAAGACACCGGCTCACCCGAAGTGCAAGTGGCTGTTTTGTCAGAAAGAATCGCCAACCTCACCCAGCATTTTAAAACCCACAAGCAAGACATCCACAGCCGCCGCGGCCTGATGAAACTGGTCGCCAACCGCCGCAGCCTGCTCGATTACTTGAAGAAGTCGGACGCAACCCGCTACCAAAAACTCATCGAAACCCTCGGCCTCCGCAAGTAACTTCGGCGCCAGCCGAAATTACCCCAGCCCCGGCCTTCGCCGGGGTAAACTCCGGCTGGGGTCCACCGTCTCTCCGCGCGAAGCGAAGGAGGTTCTGCCTCGGCCTTCGCCTATATAAACTCCAGCTGCGGTCTATACACTTCCCCGGGTCAAAATACTCAAAGCAACACCTGTCGCCACGCTCACATTAAGGCTCTCAACTGTAGGGCTGGTGGGGATTTGCACCAGAGCATCGCAATTTTCACGCGTGAGGCGGCGGAGGCCGTCGCCCTCGCTGCCCACCACCAAGCACACCGGTGGGCGGGTGGCGAGGTTTTGGGTGGTTTCGTAGATGCTTTGGGTGGCTTCGCCCGCCAGACCGATGGTGGTGAAGTTGGCTTCTTTGAGCATATTCAGTGCTTGCACCAGGTTGGTGACTTCCACCACCGGCACGGTTTCCATTGCACCCGCAGCAACCTTGGCGGCGGTGGCGGAGAGGCCCGCGGCGCGGTGTTCGGTGACGATCACCCCTTGGGCGCCGAAGGCGGCGCAGCTGCGGACGATGGCGCCGAGGTTGTGGGGATCGGTGACTTGATCCAGCGCCACTAACAAACGGGGTTTTTGGGCGAGGAGTTCGGGCAGGCTGGGTTGCGACAAATTGCCCACCAGCGCGGCGACGCCTTGGTGCACGGCTTCGCCGAATTGGGCTTCGAACTCCGGGCGGGTTTTGGTTTCTACCGGCCATTCGGGGTGCTGGGCCAGCAGTTCGGCCAGCGGGCCTTTGGCCTCGGCCATCAGCCAGACATTGCGCACCTTGCGGCGGCCGCTGGCGAGGGCGGCGTAGACGGCGTGGTGGCCAACCAGCCAGCCGTCTTCTTGAGTTTGGACGATGACAGTATTCGTCTCGTGGGCGATGCGCTCTTGGTGGAAGTTGCGCGGGCGCTTGGTTTCGCGCTTGCCGCTGAAGCGGGCGGGGCGACCTTCAGCAAACTGGCCTTCGCCGAAG
>RFNJ01000093.1 GCA_009927255.1 Pseudomonadota bacterium
TCTCCACGAAGCTCCCAACTCAAAAATACCGCCCGTCCTCGAATGGCCAGCACCAACCACGCCAAAGCAAAACCCTCACGGCCATTCTGGGACCCACCAACGTCCTCGCTTCGCCCTCTCCAAAAAGCACTCACTCGGTCACCCGATAACATGGCCATCCAACCCCCTGAAAAATAACCCGCCTCAAACTGACCGAGCGAAGCGAGGTCACCCCAGCGAAGGCTGGGGTCCATCTTAAAAAGCTGGGGTCCATCTTCATAGTTGCCTAAAACTTATCCACACCCACTCCCCCACCAAACCAACCTGTGTTGTCAAATACTCACCCACGGCGCAAAACCGCAAAATCAACACTAAACCATTGTTTTATATAAATCAAACCAATGCCCATTTTTTCATCACCCCCGCCAACCCCCCAGCATTTTTGCCATTCTTACCCAAACCAAGCCCCACCATCCCCCAACTTATCCCCAACTTTGGGGGTAATTTGTTCCCCCCGTGCCATAACAATTGCTTAATGCTATAACCTCACGCATGCCCACTTCATCCACCGACGGTTTAAACTACTTGCGTGACCAACTTAAAACCTTGCCTACTGGACCAGGAGTTTACCGCATGCTGGGCCAAAAAAGTGGTGAAGGGGGGCGGGTGCTCTACGTCGGCAAAGCCCGCAACCTCAAAGCCCGCGTCACCAGCTACACCCAGCCCGAAAGGCTCACCGCCCGCATCCGCAAAATGGTGTTCGAAACCTGCGAGCTGATTGTGGTGCAAACCGCCACCGAAGCCGAAGCCCTGCTGCTGGAAGCCAACCTGATCAAAAGCCTCAAGCCAAAATATAATATCACCCTGCGCGACGACAGCAGCCACCTCAGCGTGGTGATAACGGGTGATGAAACCCCGCTCATCCGCCCCCATCGCGGCACCCGTAAAACCAATCGCGAAGCTGAATATTTCGGCCCATACCCCAGCGCCAGCGCGGTCTATCAAACGCTGAACCTGATGGAACGCGCCTTCCGCCTGCGCACCTGTAACGACGCCACCTTCCGCCACCGCAGCCGCCCCTGCCTCAAGTATGATATCAAACTGTGCAGTGCGCCCTGCGTGGGCAAAATCAGCGCCGAAAACTACGCCGCCAGCGTGCAGCAAGCCAAGCGCTTCCTGCGCGGCGAACGCACTGAAATCCTCACCGAACTGCAAAGCCACATGGCCGCATTCTCGGCCCAGCAAAACTACGAACAAGCCGCCCGCGTGCGCGATACCATCAAAGCCCTCAGCGCCACCCAGTCCGCCGCCACCGCCGTCACCCACAGCATGGCCAACGCCGATGTGCTGGCAATTGTCGCCGAAAACGGCCAACTCGCCGTGCAAATGTTCCACTACCGCAACGGCCAACACGTCGGCAACCAAGCCTATTTCCCAAAATTAGATGCAGATGATACGCAAGAACTCCCCGAAACCCTCCGCCTGTTCTTGGCGCTGCACTATACCCAACGCAAACCCCCGCCGCACATCTACTGCAATGTTGCGCCCACCGACGCCGCTTTACTGGCCGAAGCCCTCACCACCAGCGCCGGCCACAAGGTCGAAATCACCGCCCCCCAGCGCGGCGAAAAGCGCGAGATTATCCAGCAAGCCACCACCAACGCCCAAAGCGCCCTGCGCCGCAAACAAGCACAAAACCAAAGCTGGCAAACCCAGCTGGAAAACTTCGGCCAACTGCTCAACCTCCCGCAAACCCCCACGTCGCTTGAATGCTACGACATCTCCAACATCTCTGGCCGCTTCCCGGTGGCCAGCCAAGTGGTGGCAACGGCCGAAGGCATGCAACGCAGCCGCTACCGCCGCTACAAAATCACCAGCAAAACCACGCCGGACGACTACGCGATGATGGCCGAAGTCCTCACCCGCCGCCTCAAACGCGGCCAAAAAAATGAGAATTGTGAAAACACCCTGCCCAGCATTATCATGGTAGACGGCGGCAAAGGCCAGCTCAACATCCTCCTCCAAGTCGTGCAAAACTTAGGCCTCTGGGGAAAACCAGAATGCCCCGCCCTCGTGGCCATCGCCAAAGGCGAAGACCGCGACAAAGGCCTGGAAACTCTTTGGCATGTAAACTCGGATGATGTTCTTAATGAGCGCAGCGAATTTAGAACATCACCGACGCGCCGAAGCCCAGAGCGCAGCGAGGGCGAAGGCGGGCCATTCCCACAAAAAAATAACGCGGGAGCGAAGGCGGGCAGCAAGGTAGAAGGCGGGCCCATCACCTATCACCCATTACCCATCCCCCATAACTCCCCCCTCATCTTCATGCTCCAACAAGTGCGCGACGAAGCCCACCGCTTCGCTATCACCTTCCACCGCAGCACCCGCACCAAAGCGCTGTCCACCAGCCGACTCGACGAAATCCCCGGCGTCGGCCCCACCAAAAAGAAGGCCCTGCTGCTGCACTTCGGCAGCCTAGAAGCCATCCGCGGCGCCAGCCTCCAAGCCCTTCAACAAGCCCCCAACATCGGCCCCACCCTCGCCCAAACCATCTACGATTACTTCCAATCCTCCTAACCCCTTGTCAAATCAGTTTATATGTAGTATACAAGTGGTAGCATAAGGCGCACTGAAACGTTTCCACTTGCGGATAACGTCGCGCCTAAAGGGTTGGAGGCCCTATGCTCATGGATATCGCCATGGAAATTGTGAAGCTTGCTGCTTTCGGTGCCTTTCTGTGCTGCGTTGGCACCGGATTAGCAATAGTGATGACTGATATGTGGCGGCCTACTCCGGCAGCAGTCATCCGACGCAAAATGTTCATATCAGCCATCTGCGGCATGATAGGGATGCCAATCGTTGTTCTTGGGCTCCGGGCCCTAGGCGCTTGACTTCCAGCGGCCCATCACCAGCTTGGCGATGGGCCGCGCGCGTTTCATCTTGCCAACCACCCAACCCCTGCTACAATCCCCCCAAACCAAGGGGAGCCAATCCATGAAAACACGCATAACCCGACATATTTTTCTTAGTGAGCAACGCGAACTTAGAAAAATAGTCGCGCGCCGAAGCCCAAAGCGTAGCGCGGGCGTAGGCGGGACCATCCTGTGCCTGTTGGCCCTCGCCACCACCGCCCTCGCCCAACCCAAAATGGACTACAAAGCCCCCGAGCTAGACCACACCAAGGCCACCGCCGGCACCTACATCCTCGATACCAAACACGCCAGCGTCCACTGGAAAATCTGGCACCTCGGCTTCAGCCACTACACTGGGCGTTTTAACGAAATGACCGGCACCCTCCAACTGAATCCCACCGATCTCACCAAAAACAAAGTCAGCATCAATATCAAATCGGATAGCGCTAATACGGGCTTCGATGTGATGGACACCAAGCTCGACGGCGCCGACTTCTTCAATGCCGAAACATTCCCTGCCATCACCTTTGAAGCATCGGACGTCAAAATCACTGGCAAAAACCAAGCAGGCAAAACCATCGGCACGGTAACAGGCACCCTCACCATGCTCGGCGTAAGCAAACCCGTCACCCTCAACACCACCTTCAACGGCAGCGGCACCAACCCCTTCGGCAAAGGCCAAACCGTCGGCTTCTCCGCCACCACCCAAATCAACCGGAGCGACTTCGGCCTAAAAGGCATGATCCCCATGATCAGCGACGAAGTCGAAATCCAAATTGAAGTCGAATTCAATTTGGCTTCGTAAATTCAGCAAGTTACTCTACCAACGCTTGGGCCAGCAAACTTCCTGGCCCTTTTTGCTGCACCAGCACCAAAAAGGGTTTCGTTTTAGGGGCTAGATTGGCAGAAATACTGGTTTGTGGGCCAGTGATTTCATACTGTTGCACGCCGGTAAGATGATAAGCCGTGGGGCGGGTGGAGTTGGCGGGTTTAAGGCCTAATATCCAGATTTCATTCTGTTTTTTGGCAATCTCGGTGGGGATATTCAAGGAAAGAGCACCACTGGCAGCTTGGGTTACTCCAATTTTTTGCAGCGCTGGGGCGGCTTGGGCTTGCTTAAGGGTACTGCTCCAGTTGAAGAAAAGGGGTGGATTTGCGACGAATTGGCCGTTGAGAACCGGCATGGGGGTGAAGACTTGGCCGGGGCGCGGGCCTAAAGTATTGGAATAATCGTACTGGCGCTCGGTGGCTTCGGGCAGGCTAAAGGGGTCTTGGCGGGTGGGGGGTGTCCCAATAACCAACGTGGGCAAAGACTACGATAAGATTTTGATTTTCAGCGGCTATTTGGCTGAGTTTTTTCTCGGCGGGTGGG
>RFNJ01000083.1 GCA_009927255.1 Pseudomonadota bacterium
TTTTGAGCATAAGGGGGCCGCAAAAGAGGGTGAAAAAGCATAAAAAGCGCGAGTTTTTTCATGCTTAAAATATAGTTGATATGGTATTTTTCAGCAATCGGTTTGGTATTTTTTGGGGATGCTTGTGGCCTGTTTTGTGGGCGAGAAGAGCTGGGTGGTGGTGGTGGTTTTGGTTGCGCGGGGTTTTTGTGTCAGAAAATCATTTTTAAGTATACAATACTCTCATATAAACCCTCGTTTTCACTTGGAGAGAAGCATCATCTTGATACAATGGACTTGCGGGTGTTGATGTCTTTTTCAGGTGTGTATTTCTCATCTATAATTTTAAGCAAAACAATCTGCGCTGCTTCTTTGATGGGGATGTCGGGGTGATTTTCTAGAAAAGCTTGTAGTTGGTTGAGGGCGTCAATCCTTTCTTCGGTGGAGGGGTGTGCGAGACTGGGCGAGGTTGGGCCAAATTCTTCGACTATTTCATTATCGGTTAAAATAACTTCAATCATGGCTTGTGGAGAATTGGCGGCACAAGCGCCGTTGAAATCTGCCCGAATTTCAGTTGGGTGCACAACTTTTTGCGATTTATGGATTTTTTCTTGAGTGGGAACATCAAGGTCTGGGTCAATAGATACGATTAGCCCCATGAAGTTTAAATAGCTTGCATGCCTCTTCTCTAACCAAGTGTCACCAAGGTGTGATACCTCGTGCCCAGCAAGGGCCACAAGCGCTTCTTCGGAAAGTTTTTCTATGTGCCGATGATTAAAGATAATGAATTGTTTTACAATTTTTCCATTTTGGCGATGCGAAACTAGGCCACAAAAGGTGTTTTCTGGTTTGGCGGTTTTAGGTTTAAACACGATGATTTTAGGAGGTTGGCAATTTAGTTCTTGATATCTTGCTTTTACGTAATCGCTGATGGCCCCGAGGTGCTCTGGTTCGCAGATTTGCCAATCTTCGTGGGTGCCATCTGGGCCCATAATTTCACGTGCGTCGGCAAATGGAACTTCGCCCCAATTGGGAGCAAGGATTGGATTGGTATTTGCAGAAAATGGATTATCTAATTTCATAGTATATATATGGAGTTACTGGTTTATTTTTCAAGTGTTTGCTGTTTATGGATAACCTTAAATTTACTTGACGCTGGGGGGATTAAGCTTTTTGATGCTGGGGAACATGGGAGAGGTTGCTGATGCGTCAGATTGTGCAGAATTTGCGGAGTGGGGGGGTGGAGGTTCGCTCTGTTCCGGCGCCGAATTGTGGGCGGATGGAGATTTTGGTGGAGACGCGGGCCAGCCTGATTAGTGCGGGCACCGAGCGGATGGTGATGGAATTTGCTGGCAAAAGCATGGTGGGCAAGGCCAAAGAGCGCCCCGACTTGGTGAAAAAAGTGCTGGCCAAAGTGCAGCGCGATGGCCTGCTGGACACCATGGCTAGCGTGTTTGCGCGTTTGGATGAGCCGCTGCCGTTGGGTTACAGCGCTGCCGGGCGCGTGCTGGCGGTGGGCGCCGGGGTGGGCCATGAATTTACGGTGGGTGATAGAGTAGCGATTGCCGGTGCGGGGCAGGCCAATCATGCCGAAGTGAACGCCGTGCCGCGCAACTTGGCGGTGAAATTGCCGGATAATGTTCCGTATGAGCATGGCTGCTATGCCACGCTGGCGGCAATTGCGCTGCATGGCGTGCGCAATGCCAATGTGGTGCTGGGGGATCGGGTTTTGGTGGTGGGTTTGGGGTTGGTTGGCCAATTGGCGGTGCAACTTGCTGCGGCGGCAGGGGCGCGGGTGGCGGGGATGGATTTGAGCAAGGAGCGTTGCGGTTTGGCGGTGAGTGGTGGTGCAGCGTGGACGGCGGTGCCTGCGGAAATGGAAGCCGGTTGGCAGCACTTTACCGATGGCCGCGGCTTTGATGCGATTTTGATTTGCGCCGCAACAGAAAGCGACGGCCCGATTGAGCAAGCCGCCACCATGGCGCGTGACCGTGCCAGTGTGGTGCTGGTGGGCAAGGTGGGCACCAAATTCCCCTACGCGGCTTATATGAAAAAAGAGCTGCAACTGAAGGTGAGCCGCAGCTATGGGCCGGGGCGGTATGACCCCGCTTTTGAGGGGCAGGGGTTGAGTTATCCGGTGGGCTTTGTGCCGTGGACCGAGCGCGAAAACCTGGGCGAAGCGGTGCGCCTGATGAGCCTTGGCAAGCTGGATGTGGCGCTGTTGACCAGCCATACGTTTGCGTTTGATGAGGCTTTGCGCGGCTATGATTTGGTTAAGAAGGGTGGGTGTTTGGGGGTGGTGTTGGGATATGAAGGTGGTCAGGTGGACAGGTGGTCAGGTGGACAGGAACAGAAGGAAGAGAGAAAAGTTAAGGCAAAGGGTGAGGTGGGAGTTTCGTTGCTGGGGGTGGGGGGGTTTGCGCGGAGTGTGGTTTTGCCGGCTTTGCGCGGGCTTGGTGGCTGGAGTTTGCAGGGGGTGGTAAGCAAGGGGGGCTTGAGTGCGGCACATGTGGCGGAGAAGTATAAGGCGGCGTGGTGTGGGGGGGATGCGGCGCGGATTTTTGGTGATAATCATACCAATGCAGTGATGGTGCTGACCCGCCACGACGCCCACGCCAAGCAGGTTTTGGCCGCGCTAGCTGCTGGCAAGCACGTGTGGGTGGAAAAGCCGCTGGCGCTGAGTTTGGCGGATATTGGCTTGATTGAGAAAGCGGCGGCCAAGGCGGGGCGGGTGCTGATGGTGGGGTTTAATCGGCGCTTTAGCCCGGCGCTGGTGCCTTTGAAGGGTAAGCTGGATGCGGTGCGCGGGCCCAAGCAAGTGCTGGTGCGGGTGAATGCCGGGCGGTTGGAAGAGGGCTGGCAACACAGCGATGAAGGCGGCGGGCGGTTGCTGGGCGAAGTGTGCCACTTTACCGATGTGTGCGTGTGGCTGCTGGGTGAAATGCCCGAAAAGGTGGAGATTGTGCAAGGCGGCGGGCAAGATTGCTATAGTGTGACGCTGCGCTTTGCCAGTGGCAGCTTGGCGCAGGTGTTTTACAGCAGCGAAGGCGACGCCAGCCTGCCCAAAGAACGCGTGGAAGTGCTGGGTGGCGGCGGCATGGGCATTATGGATAATTACAGCCGCACGCTGTGGAGCCAGCATGGCCGCAAGCATGTGCTCTATAAAAAGCCATGGTGGAAAGGGCAGGAAAAGGGGCATGCTCCTGCGTTGGCGGCATGGTTGCGCGCATGTTCAGCCGGGCAGCAGCAGGGCTTGCCGAGTGTGGCGGAATTGTGTGAGAGTAGCAGGATAGTGTTTAAGCGATAAGGAGTAGCAAATGATGAAAAATCTGATGATATTGGCAGTGCTTTTGGCTGGCTTGGGCCTTGCGGCTTGCGAGACGGTGAAGGGCGCGGGGACGGACTTGCAGCGGGCGAGTGAAGCGGTGCAACGGAAGCTTTAGATTGATTTTACCGCTTTTTTGTGTAGGGTGGTTTTACCTGAGACTTAGGTGAAACACGTGCTATGGAGATGGCGATGTTCGGTTTTGGAAAATCAGCAGGCGTGCGTTATATCAAATTTGATCTTACCGAAAAGGTGAAGGACTGGTTTGTGACATGCAAGCCTAACACTAAACTGGATGATGATGAAAGTTTGGTAGCCACGTTCCGTTCTTTCCTTGAGGTGGGCGCTAATGTTTGGGCAGCCAAACGTGATGGCCACACCATCTTGTTTCATAAAGATGGTAAGAATTACGAGTTTGATCCCGCCAAACCTGGAGTAATGAGCAGAATCCCAATTCAGCCCCCTAAAGTTGTGAAGTAATAAGAAATTATCATCTCATGCGAACTTTTAGGCCAGCAATGCTGGCCTTTTTCGTGCTTTGCTTCTAGTATTTGCCCATGTGCGGCATTGCTGGCTACTTGGGAAAAGGCTTTGGCCAGCGGTTGCTGGAGGATTTTGTGGCGCGGTTGGCGCACCGTGGGCCGGATGGGCATGGGGTTTGGCGGATGCCAAAGCGGGGGCAGGGTTGGCGCATCGGCGGTTGAGTATTATTGAC
>RFNJ01000119.1 GCA_009927255.1 Pseudomonadota bacterium
TCCGTGCCGGAAGCCAAGCGGGTCAGCATTTATCCTATATAAATGCTGGGGCCCCGCTAGCTATCCGGCACCACCCGTGTCGCCCACTCTCCACGAAGCTCCTACCTAAAAAATACCGCCCGTCCTCGAATGGCCGAAGCACCAACCTAACAAAAGCAAAAATCTCGCGGCCATTCGGGGACCCACCAACCTCTTCGCTTCGCCCTCTCTATCAGCACTCAATCCAACCATGCATTTTAAATACCCAAAACCTACGACCCAATATCTAAAACCCATCACCTATTTCCCTTGCCAAAATCTAAATCGCAGTATACCCACCGCATACAAACATGCGCAAAACCAAAGCCCCCGCCACATCCATGCAATTGCTGCTCGGCGCCAGCACCCTGCTGCCCGTTACCACGGGCGCGGTCGACGCCCAGCTCCACGCCCACGCCAGCTTTCGCCCACGGGTGGAAGTGGTCTTCGCCAAAGCCCTCAAATCCTCCCAAACGATGGCACCCCAAATCACCACCCCCCTCGCCACCACCTACCAAGTCACCCAAAGCCCCACCACCTTGCTGGTGTTGGTTTATTGAACCCGCTCCCGCAACCACCCCGCCAACGCTTCCACCCCCATCTCCCCACTCGCCACCGCCACCATCATTTCAACCGTCGCGGGCGCATTTAAGTCGGGGTCATAGCCATTCAAAGCCAAAAAGGTTAATCCTGCTACCAAAGCCGTGCGCTTGTTGGCGTCGTTAAACGGATGATTCCGTGCCATTCCCACCATTAAAGTGGCCGCCAAGGTTATAATATCCGGCTGTGGCTCCTCATAATTCCATGCCATCCGCGGCTTGGCCAAGGCACTCTCCAGTAAATTAAAATCCCGCACACCGGCCAAGCCGCCATAAAGCGCCAGTTGTTCATCATGAAAAGCCAACACATCTTTTGCCGTCAGCCAAATTGGTTCACGCATGGCAGCGGCTAACGCTTGGCCAGTTCACGCAGCACATCGCGGTGTTTGGCCATTACCTTGCGGCCTGCCTCCATGTGCTCCTCAAAAGCCTCATCAAAAGCCGTCATCGTCACCCCATAAGGCGTCTCCACCAAGCTCAACATATCGCCCTTCTTCACCCCCAGCTTGGCCAAAACCTCGGCAGTTAAAACAATCCCCACACTATTCCCCACCGTCGTCACCTTCACTTTTTTCATAAAAATACCCTTTCTCCATATATTATAACATTCGTTATAACATAAATCAACCCCTAAACACCACCACAAACCAAAAGGCGCTGGTTTCCCAGCGCCTTCTGTCTTCGTCACACCCAAGGCAAAGCCATCGGGTCGTCAGGCAGGCCAAACTCACGCTTTGCCCAACTTCTTGCATTCCTACGGGCATTGAGGGTAGAAAAGTCTGATTGTGAGTCAAACTTCAAGTATTGCTGGTAAAAGCTTCGCAATCCCTCCACACGTACACGCCGTGGTAGCTCACGGTAGTCAGGGCTATCTATCAGGTTGGTTACAACCTGTTGCCGCTGCCAAGGTGTCATCGTGTGCCAGCTAGAACGGCGCAAGCCATCCAGCTCTGCCAATACGCGGCGCCACGGCCCCACCATCAGCATGCCATTGGGCATACCCCATCCTCCCCACAGATCGTCATAACACGCTCCAGGGGTGTCAGGGTCCGCCAACCACACAATCTGCGGGTAGTTCCGCCCATACACGCACGAAAGTCGCAGCGAGTACAAATCGCCTTGTTCGTATGTGGCAAGGCTCCAAGCACGCAGCAGCGCATTGGTGGTCTCAGGGCTATCAACATTCAGCCGTTGTGGCACCAAGTCTGTGTCACGGGCCCAGTTGATAGCCAGGTCCAAAAACAGAACTGTTCCATCAGGCGTCTCTAAACCGTGGTCTACTCTGACAAAAGTATCTTGCGGTTTCTGGTTAAAAACGCCATGCCGATTTTGATAGAAGCGGAACAACCTGCCATCTTTTTCCCACAAAGCATAATGGCCATCAAACCAGTCTGCTTCATGAGACCTAAATGACATCAGCGGCATATTTTTGCTAATGCCGAAAAACTGGAATCCAGATGCATCCGTCATGCTAGTCCTCTATTAGGGCTACCAGTGATGTACGTCGTATACATTAAGGAGCAATAAAAATCAACCCCTATCCCTAACCCTTAAAACCTAATACCTCTTGCCTAGCCTACTTCCCCCCTGCTACATCAAACCATGAAGCAAATGTCCCCCCGCCAGCACAAAGTCGCCAAAGAAGTCCAGCACCTCGCCGCCACCGCGCTGCTGCAAGGCCGCATCCACAGCACACTGCCGCTGCACCGCATCACGGTGGTGGATTGCTGGATCAGCGCCGACCTCCGCCTCGCCCGCCTGTATCTCGAAACCCCCCAAGGCGCCAACCAAGCGGAATTTATCGAACAAGCCAACTTCGAACTCTCCAAACCACTCCGCAAATATCTCGCCGAAAACCTCGCCACCCGCAACGCCCCCAGCCTCACCTTCGTCGCCACCACCGATGACCCGTTCCGCTAATCTCAAGCTTCCGATAGCTCCCAACGTGGGCCTCCGTGCCGGAAGGATGATGGGCCGATTTTGCCGTTATGCAAAATCGGGGTGCCCATCGCCTATCCGGCACCACCCGTGTCGCCC
>RFNJ01000068.1 GCA_009927255.1 Pseudomonadota bacterium
CCACGTGCTGGTCGGCAGCCTCATGCTGATGTTCCTCCATTGGCGCCTCACCAAAGGAGACTTCACCCGCCACAACCACTTCTACTTCGAAGCAACAGCATGGTATTGGCACTTCGTGGATGTGGTGTGGATTGGGTTGTTCCTCTTCGTCTACGTGCTGTAAGCCGCGCCAATGCCTAACATCATATTGGTTCACGCCGACCTCCCCGCCAACCTCCCCTTCCCAACCGGCATGGTCGCCATCGATACCGAAACCACCGGCCTCTCGCTGCAAACCGACAAACTCTGTCTGGCGCAAGTGTCGGACGGCATGGGCAACGTCTGGCTGGTCAAATTCGACGGCCAAAACTACGCCGCCCCCAACCTCAAAGCGATGCTGCAAAACCCCCGCCTCACCAAGCTGTTTCATTTTGCAAGGTTCGACCTCGCGATGCTCCAAAAGCATTTGAGTCTCCCCGAAATCACACCCACCTTCTGCACCAAAATCGCCAGCAAACTGGTGCGCCCAACCGAAGGCAAACACAACCTCCGCACTCTCGTCGAACTCTACTGCGGCGTGCTGCTCGATAAAGGCGAGCAAATGTCCAACTGGGCCGCCGAAGAACTCACCGAAAGCCAAAAGCAATACGCCGCTTCAGACGTTTTATATCTCCACCAAATCCACCAAAAACTCACCGAACAGCTCACCGAGAAAAACCTCAACCACACGATGCACCAAGCCCTCCAATTCCTCCCTACCCGCGTCCAAATGGACCTCCTCGGCCTCCCCGAAACCGATCTTTTTAGTCACCACTGAACGGCGCAGCCGTTCAGTGCGCGCCGAAGCCCGAAGCGCAGCGCATAAGCAAATCACGTGTATAAAGCACCCCTCTCGGGCCGTCATTCCAGAAGCTTAGATTTTGCGAGATGAGCGCTTGCGAATCCGCAAAATCAAGCTATCTGGAATCCAGCTTTAAAAACATAAAACAAAATCCTCCTCACTTTCCCCCTTGCCAACCCCCCAAATCTCTGCCAAAAGGCGCCATCCCCACGGGTCTGTCGAGACCTTATCTCCAGAACCGTGGCAACTTCCCCGCTCGCCAAGCCAAACGGCCAAGCTACGGGGCAACCAGAACAGAATAGGAGACGACCATGGGATTTGTCCATGAAACCATCAACGAACGCCGCGCCCGCCGCGTCCGTCACAAGCTGCGCCAATCCGCCCCGGGCAAACTGCGCCTCAGCGTCTACCGCAGTAACCTCAACCTCAGCGCCCAAATTATCGACGACACCAAAGGTGTAACTCTGGTCAGCGCCAGCACCATGGAAAAGCAACTGCGCAAGTCCATCAAAAACACCCGCGGGATGGACGCCGCCATCGCCATCGGCAAAACCGTGGCCGAACGTGCCACCAAAGCTGGCATCAAGGATGTTTATTTTGATCGCGGCGCCTACCGCTACACCGGCCGCCTCAAGGCCCTCGCCGACGCCGCGCGCGAAGCTGGCCTCAAGTTCTAAGCAATGTTGAAGGAGCATCCCATGAACACCGAAATTACCGCAACACCAACCCAACCAACCACCCCCGCTGCTACGGAAAGCCGCCCCAACACCCGCGCCCCTCGTGAAGGTGGCCGCGAAGGTGGCCGTAACGAAGGCCGCGATGGCCGTGAAGGCGGCCGCCGCCGCGACCGCGAAGGCGGCGAGCGCGAGCGCAGCGAACTGGTCGATAAACTCGTCGGCGTCCGCCGCGTTGCCAAAACCGTCAAGGGCGGCCGCCGGATGGCCTTCGGCGCCCTCGTCGTGGTGGGCGATGAAGCGGGCCGCGTCGGCTTCGGCAAAGGCAAAGCGAAAGAAGTGCCGGATGCCGTGAAGAAGGCCACCGAAGAAGCCAAGCGCCGCATGGTTCGCGTCGCTCTGCGCCAAGGCCGCACCATGCACCACGAAGTCCGTGGCCGCTTCGGCGCCACCCGCGTGGTCATCAAGCCTGCCGTGCCCGGTACTGGGATCATTGCTGGCGGCCCAATGCGCGCCGTATTTGAAGCGATGGGCATCAAAGACGTCGTTGCCAAAGCCATGGGCAGCACCAACCCCTTCAACCTCATCCGCGCCACTTTTGCTGCATTTGCCGCCATCGAAACTCCCCGCGGTATCGCTGCTAAACGCGGCCTGAAGGTGACAGACCTGCTGCTGCACAAGAACGAAAGCAGCAAAGGCGAAGTCGACCAAAAGGAAATGCTGGAAAAGGCCGAAAAAGCCAAAGCCAAGCGCGCCGCCAACCGCCCCGATAAAGGTGGCAACCGCCGCCCCCGCAAGGAAGAAGGCGAGCGTAAACCCCGCCGCGACGCTCAACCCCGCCGTGCCGAAGGCCCCAAAGTGGTCACCGTCACCAAGGGCGAAAGCATGATGAAGGCAACCACCGAAGCCCCAGCGGAAACCGCAGCAGCCACTACGGCTCCAGCGGAAACGCCCAAGGCCGAATAAACGAACAACTATCAACTAACAACTATCAACTGAAACAGGCGCAAGGGAAACCGAGTCATGAAACTGAACCAACTCTCCGATAACATCGGCGCAACCCACTACAAAACCCGCAAGGGCCGCGGTATCGGCTCTGGCAAGGGCAAAACCTCAGGCCGTGGGGTCAAGGGCCAACGCGCCCGTAAATCCGGCAACGTGCGTGCAGGGTTCGAAGGCGGGCAAAACCCCCTCTACCGCCGCTTGCCAATGCGGGGCTTTAACAACGCCAACTTCCGCACCGAATACTGCGTGGTCAACTTGGGCACCCTGCAAAAGCTGATCGACGAAGGCAAGCTAGAAGCTGGCAAGGCGATAACCATCGAAAGCATCATCGGCATCGGCCTCACCAAAAAGCCACTGTCCGGCCTCAAGGTTCTGGGCACCGGTGAAGTCAAAGCCAAACTCACCATCACCGCCGCCGCAGCCAGCGCCAGCGCAATGGAAAAAATCAAAAAAGCCGGCGGCACCCTCACTCTGTTGCCAAAAGCTGAAAAGGTAGAAGGCAAACTCCAACCCAAAAAATCCAAATAACAACCACTCTAAAATCTCTAAAACCCTGCCTCGGCAGGGTTTGTTATTATCAAACCCCCAAAAATTCTATGGTTGCAATCATCATCCAAAAAGCTAAAACCATTCCATGCAACCCGTCATCCAAACAATTACCGAAACCTTCAGCTTCCTCGCAAATCAAACCGACCTATCTCCATCTCCACAAATCAACCAATACTTTACCCGTCTCGTCACCAGCGCACTCGTCCCTCTGCCCGAAGCACAAGTCACCACCATTCTCGCCGAAGTCGAAAGCCAAATCGGCCTCGCCCGCCTGCGTGAGTTGTGTGGCACTGGCGAAACCGCCCTGGAAGTCCACTGGGCCAAGCAACTTGCCAACGCCCCCGATATGTTGGCAACCTTGCATGATTTCCCTTACTACCAAAACTATCGCCACATGGTGCAGGCCGAACTTGCATTGCTGCGCCAACATGCCCCAACCGCCAAAAGCGTACTGTTGGTGGGCAGTGGTCCGCTGCCACTCACGGCCTACTTTTTGGCGGCCGAGCACGGCATGGCGGTCGAATGTCTCGATATCAACCCTCAAGCCAACCAACTGGCCCAAGCATGGCTCCAACGCCTGCCAACACCGCTACCCATTACCTTTACCAGTGCCGATGTCCGCAACCTCACTCCCATGCCGCAAGCCGATGTGGTTTGGCTCTGTGCATTGGTGCTCGGCCAAAGCGAAAGCGAGCAAGAACGCCTGCTCCACACCATCGAAGCCCGCCTATGGCCCGGCCAATTTATCGGTATCCGCTCGGTGAAAGATTTGCGCTGCCTGCTCTACCCCAAAGTCAATTGCCGTTGCTGCACCAATCTTCAATTCAAAGGGGTCTTTCACCCCGAAAACGAAATTGTAAATAGCTTCGTCGTACTTCAAAAACCACCGGCCGAACCACGCTCAGCCCAATGACTTTACCACTCAAAGTGCTCGGCCCCCATGAAGTAACGTTGGCAACCGCCGCCCGCACCTTCTGCCTGCAAACCATCAAGCAAACCTACGGGTTCGATTATAACCCCGCCTGGCACGCCGACCTCGACAGCCTCTGCCAAACCTCCACCGAGAACCCCACCGATAATCAGTATGCCGCCAGCAACCGTGGCCGCTTTTGGGTGTTGTTGAATAAAGATGGTGAAGTTATTGGCACCATGGGCGTGCGTAGCCTCGCCTATAAGCCCAACTTTAAGCCAATCCTCGCCACCTACTACCCCGATTTCAACCACATCGCCTCCCTCTGGCGCACCTACTTGGCACCAGCTTACCGTGGCCAAGGCTGGGGCGAAAAGCTTAACCAAGTCGCCCTCGAGTTCGCCCGCAGCCAAAATTACCAACGCATGTTCCTCGAATGCAACCAAGCCAACACCAAGCTCCAAGCCTACTGGCAGCGCCTCGGTTACCAGCACTTTTGCAATGGCGATAACTTCTGTTGCTTCGACCAACCCCTCCACCCAGCGCACCACCAAACCTAATATCTAACACGCACCAAAAATACCCCTTGCCAACCCCAAACACCTCTGCTAAAGGGGCGTATTCCGGCTGCTATGCGCAGCCACCACCTTTGCTGCAAAAGCGCGCCAAATAAGCCGCTAAGTAGCTGAAGTGGAAGGATAAAAGTATAAGTCTAAAGGGGCCAACATGCGTTACATCTCATCCATCCGGGCCGAAAAAAAGCGCGACCGCAAATTGCAGGTTGTGCGCCGCACCCGGAACAAGGCAGGCAAGTTTTTGGGCCGTACCCGTATTGTCATGCGCGATAAACGCACCAATGGCAAAACCGGTCGCTATTCGGTTACCCAAGGCTAAAGTACTGTAAGATAAACCTAAAACAAGGAGTGTAGCTCGTGGCTCGTATCGCGGGTGTTAATATTCCGGCCGATAAACAGGTGTGGATTGCCCTCACCTATCTCTATGGAATTGGCCCATCAAACACATATCAAGTGCTGGAAGCGGCAAAAATCGAACCAACCCGTCGGGTTAATACCCTGACCGACGATGAAGTCAGCCGCATCCGTAACGTCATTGAAGCTGGTTTCCCGGTGGAAGGTGACCTGCGCCGTCAAGTTAGCCTCAACATTAAGCGGCTGATGGACTTGGGCTGCTACCGTGGCCTGCGCCACCGTAAAGGCTTGCCGGTTCGCGGCCAGCGCACGCACAGCAATGCCCGCACCCGCAAGGGCCCGCGCAAGTCTGGCGTGGCCAACAAAAAAACCACCACCAAGTAAGGGGAAGGATTGCTCATGAATCAAGCAGCTAAAAACCCCAACGAGGGCAAGCCAACAACCACCACCCGCGCTGCCAAGCGTGGCGCCGCCAAGCGGATGATCAACTCCGCCATCGCCCACGTCTACAGCAGCTTTAACAACACGATTGTCACGATCACCGACCCCCAAGGCAACACGGTGGCATGGTCATCGGCTGGCCAGCAAGGCTTTAAGGGCAGCCGCAAAGGCACGCCCTTTGCCGCGCAGCTCACCGCCGAAGCCGCCGGCCGCAATGCCAAGGAACATGGCGTGCGCGTGCTGGATGTCTTGCTCAAAGGCCCCGGCAGCGGCCGCGAAAGCGCCCTGCGTGGCCTGCAAAGCCAAGGTTTGGAGATTATTGCCATCCGCGATATCACCGCCATTCCGCACAACGGTTGCCGCCAGCCCAAACGCCGGCGTGTCTAACGGTTCTGGTTTCAAAAGGGGCTTGCCACTGGCACCGGTGGCATCCCCCCAAGGTTTTCAAGGTGCAACAAAAACCCGCAATAGGAGAGGCCCCGCCCATGCAGATTCAAGCCAACTGGAAAGAACTGATCAAACCCAGCAAAGTCGGCATGACCCCCGGCGCCGATGCCAAAAAGTCTGCCACCTTCACCGTTGAACCACTCGAGCGCGGCTTCGGCCACACCTTGGGCAACGCCCTGCGCCGCGTGCTGCTCTCCAGCCTGCAAGGTGCCGCCATCACTAGCGTCAAAATCGATGGCGCACTCCACGAGTTCACCACGCTCCCCGGCGTGCTGGAAGACGTGACTGAGATTATTCTGAACCTCAAGGCCTTGGCCGTCCGCAGCCACGCGACTGAACCGAAGACCGTCACCCTGCACAAAAAAGGCGCAGGCCCGGTCACCGCAGCGGATATCCAAACCACCCACGAAATCGAAATCATCGACCCCCACCACCACATCGCCACACTGGCCGATAAGGGCGAACTGAAAATCGAACTGACCATCGGCACCGGCAAAGGCTACAGCCCCGCCGCCGATCGTAAAACCGACGACGTCCAACCCGGCACCATCCTGATCGACGCGATCTACAGCCCCATCCGCCGCGTCAGCTTCGACGTCTCCAACGCCCGCGTCGGCCAAATTACCGACTACAACAAGCTGGTGATGCAAGTGGAAAGCAACGGCGTAGTAACGCCCGAAGACGCACTGGCCTTCGCCGCGCGGATTCTGCAAGACCAACTCGGCGTGTTCATCAACTTCGAAGACATCGCCGATGAATCCAGCCGCCGCGAAGACACCATCGACATCAACCCGCACCTGCTGATGAAGGTGGACGAGCTGGAACTCTCCGTCCGCAGCGCCAATTGCCTCAAGAACGAGAACATCGTCTACATTGGCGACTTGGTCCAAAAGTCCGAGCCCGAAATGCTCAAAACCCCCAACTTCGGCCGCAAGTCCCTGAACGAAATCAAAGACGTGCTGGGCCAAATGGGCCTCGGCCTCGGCATGCGCCTCGAAAACTGGCCACCCGAAAACATCGAAGACCTGGCCCGCCGCCTCGACAAAACCTTCTAAAAATAGGCTGTCAAAGGTATCAAAAGCCACCGTCCATCGGTGGCTTTTTTGTTCCAACCCCTTGACACCCCACCCAATTCCGCCTAAAAGCCCCCCACCGGCCACCCAGGCTTTCAAGCCAGCATCCGCTGCGCCTTGGGGTGGAATCGTTAACCGAAACAAGGGGATACCCCATCATGGCAGGCTTCAAATTGAAGACCCGTAAAGCCGCTGCCAAGCGCTTCCGCAAGGCAACCGGCACCGGCAAAATCATCCGCAGTAAAGGTTCGCACGGCCACTTTTTGGCCAAGCGCGGGCAAAAAGCCCGTAAAAGCCAAGGCACAACCTTGGTGCACGAAAGTAACTATCACCAAGTCAACGCCCTGGTGCCAGCACTGGGCGCCAAGCGTAAGCGCTCCAAGGCTATCAAAAACGCCATTCGCCGTCGTGCCGAAGGCGCGGCTACAACTCAAGCAAAGGGGGAATAATCCATGACCCGCGCCGCCAACGGCCCCGGCAACCGCCGCCGCCACAAAAAAATGATTAAACTCGCTGCCGGTTACTACGGCCGCGCCAACAATTGCTACCGCGTAGCCATTGAAAAAGTTGAAAAAGCCCTGCGCTACCAGTACCGCGACCGCCGCGCCAAAAAGCGCGAGTTCCGCAGCCTCTGGATTCAACGTCTCAATGCCGGCGTGCGCGAATATGGCCTCAGCTACAGCGTGTTCATCAACGGCCTGAAAAAAGCCAACATCCAAATGGACCGCAAAGTGCTGGCCAATTTGGCTGCCACCGACGCCTCCGCCTTCAAGCAAGTGGTAGAGCAAGTGAAGGCCAGCATGAAGGCCTAACGCCAACAGCTAAACAAGGGCGCGCCAAGCGCCCTTTCTTTTTGCGTAAATCTAGCCTATAAAAACGCATGGACATTCAGCAAGCCACCACCCAAATCACCCAAGCCACCAGCCTCAAAGCACTGGAAGACCTCCGCATCCACTACCTCGGCCAAAGTGGCGAAGTGACCAAGCAGCTTCAGGCTTTGGGCCAATTACCACCCGAAGAACGCAAAGCCCGTGGCGCGGAGCTCAACCAAATTAAAACCCAACTGCAAACCGTCATCACCGCCCAAAAAACCAAGCTGGAAGAGGCCGAACTGGCTGCCCAACTGGCCGAGCAAGCGGTGGATGTGACCTTGCCCGCCAGCCCGCACTTTGTGGGCCGCATTCACCCTCTTACCGCCGCGATGGAAGAAATTGCCGCCGCACTAAAAACCCTCGGTTTCGTCCACGCCTACGGGCCAGAAGTGGAAACCGACGACTACAACTTCACCAAGCTGAATCTCCCCGCCCACCACCCCGCGCGGCAAGACCAAGATACCTTCTACCTCAACCCCTTCAATACCGATGGCCACAAATATCTACTCCGCACCCAAACCTCCAACGTGCAAGTCCGCACGCTGGAAGCCCACCAGCCGCCCTTCCGCGTCATGGGCATCGGCCGCGTCTATCGCCGCGATTACGACCTCACCCACACCCCCCAATTCCACCAAGTGGAAGGCATGATGGTCGAAAAAGGCACCAACTTTGCCCACATGAAAGGTGTGTTGACTGAATTTTTGCGCCTGTTCTTCGGCAAAAGCCTGAAAACCCGCATCCGCCCCCACTACTTCCCCTTTACCGAGCCCAGCGCGGAAATGGACATGGAATGCCAAGCCTGCAAAGGCCAAGGCTGCCGCGTGTGCAAGCATAGCGGCTGGGTGGAAATCTTGGGCTGCGGCATGGTGCACCGTAACGTGCTGGCGGTGGGCGGGCTTAAGGTTGATGAGCATCCGGGCTTTGCCTTCGGTGCGGGGGTTGAACGCTTGGCAATGTTGAAGTATGGTGTCCCCGACCTCAGGCTGTTTTTCGAAAGCCACGCCGCGTTTGTCCAGCAATACGGCAAACCACCCGTGGCCGCCAGTTAACCACTACCTGAGCCAAACCAAATAAAACAAAGGATGTTCTCCATGAAGGCCCTTCTCGCTCTCGCCGCTGTTGTCACCTTGGCCGGTTGCGCCACAACGATGTCTGCGTGCAGCCCGACCCCGTCGAGCCACAAAAGCAAAACTGCTGGAACAAAGGCGTTAACTGCGGCATGGAAATCGTGCCCGTCAACGGCAAGTAATTCTTGCAGCTAAGTCTACTAAAAGAGAGGCCCCAAGGCCTCTTTTTTTTGCCTAAAACCAAAAGCAAAAGGGGCCCCCAAGGGCCCCTTTCTTCTACACAGTCCAGTTCACTTCTTCTTACCCTGCGGTTTCGGGGCTGGAAACGTCCCGGGCAAGGTCGCCCAGCACGTCACACTTTTGTCACCCTTCACAATCACCCAAGAAGAGTAGTCACTCTTCCCAACCCAAATGCGTGAGCCCGTAATCCATGCCGCCCGCAACACATCCTCAAGGTTGTCCTTGGGTTCGCCGGTACGGAACATGAAGGTCTTGGAAACCTTTCCGCTCGGCATCAGCACGATCGTTGCCTCTCTGACGTCACCAAATATGGGCACATCAGTCACCACGGCCTCAACGCTGTCCGGCATATCGCATTCCTCTGCCGTTCGAGCGATTTCGTAGTCCGCCAGCGCAGCAGGAGTAGTCACAAGCATTGCTGCCAAGGCCATCATCATGCGTGTCATCAGATTTTCTCCGTGTAAACGTGAAGTAACAAAATACGCATACAGTTTATTATTGAATATGTCAAGCCTGTTATGCTATCTCTCCTCCATGCCCCTCCGCACCTGCATCGCCACCCACCAAAAGCTCCCCCAAAACCAACTGCTGCGCTTCGTCAATGTCAAAGGCGTCCCAACGCCCGACCCCTCCCGCCGCCTCCCCGGCCGCGGCATCTACATTGTGCCAACTGCGGAAAACCTCGCCCTCGCCATCCAAAAAAAGGCCTTCGCCCACCGCCTCAAAACCAACCGCCCACCATTGCCGTGGGAAGATATTCGCAAATTACTGCCAAACCCTTGACAATAAGCCCTTTCAGCGCCACAAAGCCTCCCACACAGGCATAAACCATAAAGGCTCCGCATGACCGACACGCCCACCCCCCCCAACAATTCACCCAAAAAGCCCGGAACTCTCAGCATTGGCGGCACACTCGGGGTCGGGGCAGGGGTACCGCGCAGCAGCGGCGGTGGGGTCTCGGTAGAAGTCCGCCGCCGCCGGTTCGACGCCCCCGCCAAGCCCAACAACGTCCCCAATGCCACCACCGCCACGTCGGAAGAAATGCAGCGCCGCATGGCCGCCCTGCAAGCCGCCCAAACCCAGCCCGAAAACACCAATGCACCTTTGTCGCGCGACGAAATCTTCCGCCGCGCCAGCATGCTCCAAAACGATAGGGTGAAAGACGCCGCCGAAAAAGCCAAGCGCGAAGCCGAAGAACGCGCCCTCGCCCAACAACAAGCCCAGCAGCAAGCGATAGAACGCGCCGCAACTCGGGCGGGGAGTGGGGCAGGGGGGGTGCAAAGCGGCACGCTCAGTGGCACCCAAAGCACCGCCCGCACGATTGATAGCAAAGCCTTCACCGGCAAAAAAGTCAGCCTCGAAGACGCCCGCAAACGCACCACTGGCGGCAAGCCGGAAGGCCGCGACCTTACCAGCAAACGCGGCCGCAATGCCTATCTGGAAGAACTGGCCGATCGCCAACGCGCTACCAGTGGTGGCCGCCGCCGCCGTGGCCCGCGTGAAGAACAAACCGAGCAATCCAACCTGCCGCAAGAAAAAGTTTTCCGCGATGTGCTCATCCCCGAGTTCATCACCGTGGCCGAACTCGCCGCCCGCATGGCCGAAAAAAGCGCCGACGTGGTCAAAAAGCTGATGCTGATGGGCGAAATGGTCACCGCCAACCAAACGATTGACCAAGCCACCGCAGAACTAATCGTCACTGAATTCGGCCACCGCCCCAAAGTCCAGCAAACCGTCAGCATCGAAGAATCATTGCTCGAAGCGCCGGACGCCGCCGAAGCCCTGCAAACCCGCCCTCCAATTGTCACCGTCATGGGCCACGTCGACCACGGTAAAACCACCCTGCTCGATAGCCTGCGTAAAACCAGCGTCGCCAAAGGCGAAGCGGGTGGCATCACCCAGCACATCGGCGCCTACCAAGTCACCGCGCCCTCGGGCCGCAAAATCACCTTCCTCGATACCCCCGGCCACGCCGCCTTCACCGCCATGCGCGCCCGCGGCGCCAAACTCACCGATGTGGTGATTCTAGTGGTCGCCGCCGATGACGGCATCATGCCTCAAACGATAGAAGCCATCCAACACGCCAAAGCCGCCGGCGTGCCCATCGTGGTCGCCATGAACAAAATGGACAAACCCGAAGCCAACCCACAAAAGGTGAAGAACGAACTGCTGGCCCACGAAGTTATAATTGAAGAATTCGGCGGCGAAACCCCCTGCGTCCCCGTCAGCGCGCTGAAGGGAACCGGCCTCGCCGAACTCGAAGAAATCGTCCTGCTCCAAGCCGACGTCCTCGATTTGAAAGCCAACCCCAACCGCCGCGCCGATGGCGTGGTGGTGGAAAGCCGCCTCGATAAAGGCCGCGGCCCCGTCGCCACCGTCGTCGTGCAACGCGGCACCCTCAAAGCAGGCGATATCGTGGTGGCAGGCAGCGTCTGGGGCCGTGTGCGGGCATTGGTGAACGACCTCGGCCAAACCGTCAAAACCGCCACCCCCGCCCAACCGGTGGAATTGCTCGGCCTGCAAGGCGTGCCCCAAGCGGGCGACCAATTCATCGTCGCGGCCGATGAAAAAGCCGCCAAAGAAGCCGCCGCCCAACGCGAAACCCTCGCCCGCGAACGCGCCCAAGCCGCCCGTAAAATGACGCTTGAGGGCCTGATGGAAAAAATCTCCGACGCTGGCGAAGGCGTGAAGGACTTGAACCTTATCGTCAAAACCGACGTCCAAGGCAGCGCCGAAGCCATCACCTTCGCGCTCAATCAACTCAACGACAACCAACAGCAAGTCAAAGTTAAAGTGGTCGGCGGCGGCGTTGGCGTCATCACCGAAACCGACGTCAACCTCGCCATCGCCAGCAAAGCCCTCATCGTCGGCTTCAATGTGCGGGCCGATGCCACCGCCCGCGGCCTCGCCGAACAACACGGGATAGAGCTGCGCTACTACACCATCATCTATAATTTGGTCGATGATATCAAAGCCGCGATGTCCGGACTCTTAGCTCCAAGTGTGGTGGAAGAAACGCTGGGCCAAGCCGAAATCCGCCAGTTGTTCACCTTCGGCAAAATCAAAATCGCTGGCTGCATGGTCACCTCGGGCAAAATCATGCGCGGCAGCAAGGTGCGGATTATCCGCGACGGCGCCACCGTCCACACCGGCGAACTGGCAACGCTGAAGCGCAACAAAGACGACGCCAAAGACGTGGCCAGCGGCTTCGAATGCGGCATGACGTTTGCAAATTTCACCGATTTTAAAGAAAAAGACGTCGTCGAAGCCTACCAACAAAAAGAAGTCAAAAGAACCATCGACGACCTCAAACAACTCGCCACCAAACAACCCTAACTCTTAATATCTGTTTAATAATCCCCCAACCAAGAGAC
>RFNJ01000036.1 GCA_009927255.1 Pseudomonadota bacterium
AGGGGCGAAGCCCCTTACGGCCCTATGGGCCGTCATCCCAGCGAAGGCTGGGATCCAGCTTTTCTTAAGTTCTCAACTTAAGTTGCAACTAAACTATGTATGAAGCACTCCCCGTGGGATGTCACCCCGAGCCGCGGTTGGGCCGATTTTTTTCTATCAAAAAACGGGGTGCCCAACCCGATCTCGGGGTTACAAAAACCCTCCATCACTCCATCACTCAGTCACTCCATCACTATTGGCCCCTTGCCAAAACCCACCCATCCGCTAATGTGCCCCCATGCCCACCGCCCTGCATAAACATATTCTCACCCTCGCCACCGCCACCATGCTGCTCACCTTCTTGCTCATCGTGGTCGGCGCTGCCACGCGGGTTTACGATGCTGGCATGGCCTGCCCCGACTGGCCCCACTGCTACGGCTACTACATCCCATTCCCCGAAAGCAAAATCCCCGGCGGCTACATCGTCCAAGGCCAGCACTACACATGGTGGCAAGTGCTGCTGGAATGGGGCCACCGCACCCTCGCCGCCCTCGTCGGTGTCGGCCTCCTCGCCCTCTGGGGCACCACGGCCCTTGCCGCCACCAAAATAACCAACCGTGCATCCGTTAATCCGTTCATCCGTGTACCCGCCTTTCTTCCCCTCCTCACCGCTACTCTCCTCCTCGCCCTCCAAATCAAACTCGGCGCCATCACCGTCTGGTGGAGCAACGCCCCATGGACCGTCATGGTCCACCTCGGCAACGCCATGCTCTTCTTCGCTGCTTTGGTATGGCTTCGTAGGGTTTTGCTTAGTGAGCGCAGCGAACTTAGCAAATCTGCGACGCGCCGAAGCTCGAAGCAAAGCGAGAGCGTAGGCGGGCCAGTAACCACCCCACTCCCCATCCACCTCCTCGCCATCACTTTCGCCCTCAGCATCTGGCTCACCATGCTGATTGGCGGCTACACCAGCTCCAGCGGCAGCGGCGGCGTCTGCGGCGGTCTGTTCACCTGCCTCGGCCAATGGTGGGTTAGCCCTAAGGTCGATCTCCAACAGCACATCCACATGCAGCACCGCCTCTGGGCGCTCATCACCACCGCCCTCAGTATCGCACTGGTCATCCTCGCCAAACGCACCGCCCCGCACCTGCGCAAAGCCGCCCTCCATGCCCATATTATGCTGTGGGGCCAAATCACCCTCGGCATCGCCACGCTCTACAGTTTTGAATATTACCCCAGCCTTTACTACCCCCTCAGCATCGCCCACTTGGCGTGGGGCACCCTCCTCTTCACCGCCGCCATCGGCCTGCTGCTGAACATCTACTATGGCGTCCAAAGCCGCCCCCACACCAATAAATCCTAAACCATGCCCATGGCCACCGCCATCCCCGCTACCACCGCCACGCGCCTACATGATATCCTCGCGCTGCTCAAGCCCCGCATCATCCTGCTCCTCGTCATCACCAGCTTCTGCGGCGCCTTGGTCGCTGCCAAAGGCAATGCCGCACTGCTCACTTGTCCCGCCCTGCTGTGCTCCACCCTCGGCCTGATCCTCGGCGCCGGCGGCGCCAATATGGTCAATATGTGGTGGGATAGAGACATCGACCCCCTGATGCGCCGCACCCAAAACCGCCCCCTGCCACAAGGCCGCATCCAGCCCCGCACCGTGCTGATCATGGGCATCACCTGCATCAAACTCGGCACCACCATCGCCCTGTTCGCCAACCTGCTCACTGCCGCGATGGTGCTGGCGGGCGCGCTGTTCTATATCTTCATCTACACCATGCTGCTTAAGCGTAGCACGGTGCAAAACATCGTCATCGGTGGCGCCGCCGGTGCCTTCCCACCCCTGGTCGGCTGGGCCGCCGTGCAGAATAACCTCACCGACCCCCTGCCATGGCTGATGTTCGCCATCATCTTCCTCTGGACGCCCCCACACTTCTGGGCCTTGGCGCTGATGGCCAACGCCGACTACACCAAAGCTGGCGTCCCCATGTATCCCGTGGTCTACGGCGAACCCGCCACCCGCCTACGCATGTTCCAATATTTCCTGCTGCTGTTCGCCATCACGCTGATGGGCGGCCTGCTCTATCCCCTCAGCTGGCCCTACACCATTGCCGCCATCGGGCTGGGCCTGTGGTGGGGCCACAGCCTCTGGCAACTGCTCCACGCCCCGCAAACCACCGCGCAAAACCCTCAGCCCGCCCAAACCGCCTTCACCCGCAGCCTGTTCTATCTCGCCTTTCTCTTCGCCGCGATGGTCCTCGATAGCTGGCTCTAACCCATGAAAAACCAGCCTAAACCCAACTTCACCAAAACCCTCATCATCTGCGCCATAGCATTTGCCGCCAGCATCGCCCTCACCATCGCCGCCGTGCCGCTGTATTATCTCTTCTGCCAGCAATTCGGCATCCCCATCCCCAGCATCCAAGTTGGCCAAACCCCCCAACAAACCGAACCCATCCAACCCACCAACCGCACCGTCACCATCCGCTTCATGGCCAAAACCGCTGCGGGCCTGCCCATGGGATTCGAACCGATCACCTACACCCAAACCGTCAATCTCGGCCAACCCACCCTCACCGCCTACAAAGCGCAAAATTTTAGCAACAGCGGAATCGATGGCGTCGCCGTCCACATGCTCTACGCCATGGGCGGCCCCAGCGGCACCAACCTGAACGACTACATCACCCTCCAGCAATGCTTCTGTTTTGAAGAACAGCACTACCCCGCCCAATCCGATATCCGCCTCCCCCTCTCCTTCGTCGTCCTGCCCACCCTGCCCGAAGGCATCCACACCATCACCTTCGCCTACACCCTCTTCCAAGCCCAACCGAACGACCCCCGCATCCTCAAACGTAAATAGCCAAAGCACATAACCCATGCGCCACTTCAAACTCCTCCTCGCCCTCATCCTCCTAATCCCCACTGCCGCCGTCACAACGCTGTATGTCACCCAAGACAGCCGCGTCTACCCCCAAACCATCAACACCATGGCCTCCCCCACCACCCAACCCGCCCCCTTCCAAGCCCTGCACATCACCACACCCGATGCCCTCACCCTGCGCGGCATCCTCTTCCCCGCCCAAACTGCCAGCCCCACCCTCATCCTCGCCTTTGCTGGCAACGCGCACGATGCCGTCGGCTTCGCCAGCTTCCTCAAAAACCAAGTCTTTCCCCAGCCCAACGTCGCAGTCGCGGGCCTTGCCTACCGCGGCTACCCCAACGGGCTGGGTGAAACCAGCGACGGCACCCCCTCCGAACCCGCCCTCAAAGCCGATGCCACACTGCTCTACGACACCCTCACCACCCAACTCGCCCCCAGCCAAATCCACGCCATCGGCTATAGCCTCGGCTCAGCAGTCGCCACTCACCTCGCCAGCCAGCGCGATCTCACCACCCTCACCTTGGTTGCCCCACCCGCCTCCATCCGCCGCTTGGCGCAAGAACAATACCCCTGGCTACCCGTTGAAAAACTCCTCAAATCCCCGTGGGCGACTGAAGACATCATCGGCACCCTCAACCTCCCCATCACCATCCTCCACACTACCACCGACGGCCTCATCCCCCCCACCCACGCCCACATCCTCCAGCAACAAGCCCCGCAAGCTGAACTTATCAACATCCCCAACACCAAACATGGCACGGTGCTGGATGCCCCCAGCATCCCCCAAATCCTGCAACACGCCATGCGCGTAAAACCAGCACGCCCCACTTCAATCTCAACCCAACCCATGCTATAAACCACCATCAAATAAGGATACTTCGCTATGGCCACCGCCGCCCCCGCTAAAAAAGGCTTAATGTACTACCTCACCACCACCAACCATAAAGACATCGGCCAAATGTATCTCATGTCGGCCCTGATGTTCTTCTTCATCGGCGGCATCATGGCGCTCATCATCCGCGCCGAACTCGCCCAACCCGGCTACCAATTTGTCGATGGTCATTTCTTCAACCAAATGACAGCCATGCACGCCACCTTCATGATTTTCTTCGCCATCATCCCCGGACTCATCGGCTTCGGCAACTATCTGGTGCCCATCATGATTGGCTCCCCCGATATGGCCTTCCCCCGCCTCAACAACTGGTCATTCTGGATCATGCCCTTCTCTGGCGCTCTCATGCTCGCCAGCCTCTTCGTCCCCGGCGGTGCGGCAGCAGCGGGATGGACAGCCTACCCCCCACTCACCGACACCCCCTACAGCCCCGGCGCGGGCATGGATATGTGGATTCTCGGCGTCCATTTGGCAGGCGCCAGCAGTATTCTCGGCGCCATCAACTTCATCGTCACCATCCTCAACATGCGCTGCCCGGGCATGACAATCTGGAAAATGCCGCTATTTCCATGGGCGATGCTGATCACCGCTTGGCTCCAACTGGTCGCCACCCCCGTCTTGGCAGGCGCCGTCACCATGCTGCTGACAGACCGTAACTTCGGCACTGCCTTCTTCAATCCCGCAGGCGGTGGAGACCCCGTCCTGTTCCAGCACATCTTCTGGTTCTACAGCCACCCGGCGGTCTATATCATGATCCTCCCCGTCTTCGGCATGATCAGCGAAATCATCGCCACCCACAGCCGCAAACCACTCTTCGGCTACCTCAGCATGGTCTGGGCGATCATCGCCATCGCCGTGCTCGGCCAAATGGTCTGGGCCCACCACATGTATAATATCGGCATGGACCTCACCGCCCAAGTTATCTTCATGGTGATGACCATGTTCATCGCCGTGCCCACCGGTATCAAAATCTTCAACTGGCTCGCCACCATGTGGGGCGGCAGCATCCAGTTCAACACCGCCATGAAGTTCGCCGTCGGCTTCCTCGCCCTCTTCACCATCGGCGGTCTCTCCGGCGTGTTCTTGGCCAGCACTCCGGTGGACTATATCCTCCACGGCACCTACTATGTGGTGGCCCACATCCACTACGTCTTCGTCACCGGCAGCTATTTCGGCATGATGGCCGCCATCTACCACTGGTTCCCCAAGTTCACGGGTAAGTATATGTCGGAACGGATTGGTAACTGGCACTTCTGGCTCACCTTCATCGGCGTCAACATCACCTTCTTCCCCATGCACTTCTTGGGGCTGATGGGCATGCCTCGCCGTATCGCCGACTACAACCCAGTTTATGCCGACCTCAACCTACTGTGCAGCGTCGGCGCCTTCATCTTCGGCATCGCCCAAATCCTGATCATCATCAACGTCATCTACAGCAAAAAATACGGTAAAGCCGCCCCCGCCAACCCTTGGGGCGGCACCACGCTGGAATGGCAAACCAGCTCCCCCCCACCCGAGCACAACTTTCTCAAACTCCCCACCTGGCCCCACAAAGAAGCCTACCCCCACCACTAAAGGCAACCCATCATGACCCTCGCCCAACGCAACCTCACCCTCGCTCTCGCCCTCGGCCTGTTCGCTGTGGCAGTCGCCGCCAGCGTATTCTGGTGGCGCTTCACCCACCACCTCGAACCCTTGCCCTCCGGCAGCGCCTATGGCCAAACCTTTGCGCCGCAAATAAACTCTCCTCAAAGCACACAGCCCCAAACACAGGAATAACCCCATGGCCGCCAATAATAACTCCAATCATCTCCACTACGACAAACAAAAACTGCTCAAAGACTACACCACCACCTTCGCCCTGATGATGGCTACCATGGTCATCGGCGTCGCCGGAGCCTTGGCCTACTTCTTCGGCCTCATCACCTACCTCGGCGGCTGGAGCCACAGCAAAAGCACCCCCTTCGTCAACACCTTCGCCGACAGAATCACCCTCGAATACCAAGGCACCAAACTCCCCATGTACCAAGACCCCTCGCTGGCCGAAGGGTTCCTAAAGGCGGAAGAAAAGGCAAAGAAAGCTCACTAACATGGCTCAACACCACGCCAACCACGACCACGATTTCTTCATCCCCGCCGGCTCTATCTGGCCGCCACTCACCTGCCTCGGCGCGGGCCTCATGGCCTTCGGTTTCATCCTGCACTTGCACTACCAGCCCACCATCGTCGGCAACGGCATGATGGGCGTCGGGCTGCTGCTGGTTATCATGGCCGCCTTCCAGTGGTTTTTTAAACTGGTCGATGAAGCCCGCCAGCGCGGCTTCAAAACCGGCAACGTGCCCGTGGTGCTCGATTTAGCCAACCGCTACGGCATGATTTTCTTTATTGTCTCCGAAATCATGTTCTTCGCCGCCTTCTTCGCCGGCTATTTCTACCTGCGCGGCCACAACCCCGAATGGCCCCCTGCCAACATCGAAATGCTGCCCATCCACCTGCCGGTGCTCAACACGCTGCTGCTGCTCACCAGCGGCGCCACCGTCACCTGGGCGCACCACGCGCTGCTGCTCAACCGCCGCGCCGATGCCATCCTCGCCACCTTCCTCACCTGGCAGCTCGGCGTCATCTTTTTGGCCTGCCAAATCTACGAATATACCCACGCGCAATATACCATCAGCAGCGGCGTCTACGGCAG
>RFNJ01000030.1 GCA_009927255.1 Pseudomonadota bacterium
CTTTACTTCCATAACTCCAAAAACGCCGCCAAATGCCCCCGCTTCTTCCCCTCCTTCACACAAAACTCCCGCACATGCTGCTCCTCCGCCAGCAACGCCTCGGTCGCCAACATGCCACTCAGGTGCTGATACTTCAAATACAGCAAATACGTGTTCAGCACATCCGTCTCGCAATAATCCCGCACCGCCGCCAGTTGCCCCGCCGCCACCATATCCACCACGCGGCTGCCGTCCACGTCCATTTTGCCCGGCAAACCAATCAACGTGCACACCTCATCCAGCTTGGGCATCCCCCGCGCCGCGCCAAAATCCGCCAACACATCAGCCATATCAATATGCCAACCATGTCATAGCGGCTGGAATAATTGCTCCACTTATCCCCCGCTGGAACAACCACCCCGCTCGTAACTGATGCTTCAGGCTGCGCAGTTTCACCACCGGCAAATCAAACCCCCGCCCATTAAAACTCACCAACCGCAGCGGGTCACGCGCCCCAAATTCCAGCCACTCGGCCAGCAACGTGCGCTCATCATCACCCTCTTCGCCAATGCATCCCAGCCGCCGCAAATGATAACTCTCGCCCCCATCCACCTGCTCAATATCCGCCAATAAACACCCCACCACCACCACTTTATGAAAGCACGGCCTCGGGAAATCACTGCCACTGGCGTTCTGCCCGCGCATCACCTCCAAAATCTTCTCCACCATCGCGGCGTCATCCAACCCCGCATGCTCCGGCCAAAGCTCCCGCGCCAGCCCCACATCCGGCACCGTCTCCAAATCAAAAACCAAAAGTTTGCGTGGGCCCATGGCCTAATGCTACCCTAAGCCCATGCATTTCACCACCCCCCTCACCCGCTGGCCCTTCAAAAATCGCCAAAAGCGCTTCTTCATCCACGGCCAAGAAGAAGGTCAAATCGCCCACTGTGCCAACACCGGCAGCCTGCGCGGCGTCTTGGAAAACACCACCCACGTCTGGGTCAGCAAAAGCGATAACCCCGACCGCAAACTCCAATTCTCCGCCGAACTCTGCGAACTCACCAACGGAACATTGGTCAACATCAACACCGCCCACGCCAACACACTGGCGGCGGAAGCCATCAAAGGCGGCCACCTCCCCCATCTCAAAAACCTGCCGCTGCAGGCCGAAGCCAAATTCAGCGCCGAAACCCGCTTCGATTTCAAAGCAGGCGACCCCAACACAACTGAAAATTGGATCGAAGTCAAAAACACCACCCTCGCCGAAGGTACCGAAAATAATAAAGTCGCGATGTTCCCCGACGCCGTCACCACCCGCGGCCTCAAACACCTGCAAACCCTCACCCACATCGTCCAACAAGGCGGCCACGCCACCCAAATCTACATCATCAGCCGCGCCGACTGCACCCGCTTCACCCCCGCCGAAAAGATCGACCCCGCCTACGCCACCGCGCTCCAAAAAGCCCAAAAAGCCGGCGTCCACATCTTCGCCTTCTCCTGCCAAGTCACCCCCCAAGCCATCACCATAGACAAAACCCTCCCTCTTATGCTCTAAACACAAACATGGCCTACCCTCTCGCTTGCACAAATTACAATCTG
>RFNJ01000029.1 GCA_009927255.1 Pseudomonadota bacterium
CTCGGTGTCACCCCGGGGCATGGCTGGGCCAATTTTTTCCTATAAAAAATTGGGGCGCCCAGCCTGAGCCCGGGGTTACATCCTACCTCAAACATAAACCTATCACCCTAACATCCTAAAACCCTATCATCCTGCAATGAAATTGCTCCCCAAAAATACCACCGAACTCCAAAAAATGCGCGCCGCAGGCAAACTCGCCGCCCAAGTGCTGGACGCCATCACCCCCCAAGTCCAAGCCGGAATCAGCACGCTGGAACTGAACGACGCCATGGAAAAAATGATGCGCGACGCCGGCGCCATCCCCGCAACGGTGGGCTACAAAGGCTACCCCAAAGCCAGCTGTATTAGCCTAAACGACGTCGTCTGCCACGGCATCCCAAGCAGCAGCGAAATCCTCAAAAACGGCGATATCCTCAACATCGACGTCACCGTCATCTTGGGCGGCTTCCACGGCGACACCTCCCGCATGTTCACCGTCGGCACCGTCAACCCCCAAGCCCAACGATTAATTGAAATCACCTACCACGCCATGATGTCCGGCATCGCCACCATCAAGTCCGGCAGCAAGCTCGATGATATCGGCAACGCGATAGAAGCCACCTGCGCTCCCCACGGCTACGGCATCGTCCGCGAATACTGCGGCCACGGCCTGGGCAAAAAATTCCACGAAGACCCGATGGTGCTCCACTACGCCAACCACCAATTCCCCAGCGTGCGCCTTAAAAAAGGCCTCACCTTCACCGTCGAACCGATGGTCAACATCGGCACCTGGCGCACCCAACTGATGCCCGACGGCTGGACCGTCAAAACCGCCGACGGCACATTATCCGCCCAGTTCGAACACACCCTCGCCGTCACCGAAGCAGGCGCCGAAATCCTCACCGCCAGCCCCGCCGGATTCACCTTCCCCCCCTACTCCCCCAATCCTCGAACCCTCGAATCCTAACACCTCACACCTGCATGGAAGGCCACCGCCAACGCCTCAAACATCGCTTCCAAAACACCAACGGCAGCGGCGTGGCGGATTACGAACTGCTCGAACTCGCCCTCACCTTCGCCATCCCACGGCGCGATGTCAAACCGCTCGCCAAACACCTGCTCGAAAAATTCGGCAGCCTCAGCCAAGTGCTCACCGCCCCACCCGAAGACCTCGCCCAAATCAACGGCCTCGGCCCCAGCAGCGTCATTTTCATCCAAGTCATCCAGCAGTTGGCGGTGCGCACGCGGCGCGAAAAACTCCAAGGCAAGCCCCTCCTCGCTTCAAGGCTGGAACTCCTCGACTACCTCTACACCCTCTTCCAAAGCAAACCGCGTGAAGAATTCCACGTCCTCTACCTCAACACCCAACTGCAACTGATCACCGACGAAACCCTGTTCACCGGCACCCTCACCGAAACCGTCGCCGCCCCGCGCGAAATCCTCAAACGCGCCCTCAGCCACAACGCCGCAGGCATGGTGGTGGCACACAATCACCCCAGCGGCACCCCCACCCCCAGCC
>RFNJ01000171.1 GCA_009927255.1 Pseudomonadota bacterium
TACCTTCCGCAGAAGATCCATCGAGTCGTGCTTTCCTCACTCTATCACTTCTCTTCTTTTTCGGTATACTATTTTAAATTATTATAGAATAGCGTGAAGTCTCAAAAATCCACAAAAGAGAATGCTGCATCCTCGAACGGCCCGCACAAACTCTAAAAACCACAGGTAGTAAGGCTGTTAGGGGATCCATCCCCATCCAGCACCAAGCCCCTCAAAATTCCTTGAACCACCCTCTTTAATCCAATCAACCAGTCCCCCGGTCATCCGGTCACCCAGTAATCCGGTCATCCGCATAAGCTTGCTTCGCAAAATTATGGAACGTCGTCGTCTCAGGATGAAACATCAAGTTCACCACCCCCGTCGGCCCTTTACGGTTTTTCGAAATCAAAATCTCCGCCTTGCCCCGCACATTCTCCAGCTTTTCCTTCATTTTCATGGTCTTTTCGTCCATGCTTTCTTCACTGCCTAATTGGCGGGAAAGGTAATATTCCTCGCGGTAAATAAACATCACCATGTCGGCGTCTTGCTCAATGCTGCCGCTTTCGCGCAGGTCGCTTAGCTGCGGGCGCTTGTTGTCGCGGCTTTCCACTGCACGGCTCAGTTGGCTGAGCGCAATAACCGGAATATTCAACTCCCGCGCCACGGTTTTAAGGCCCTGCGAAATCTCGCTCACTTCCTGCACGCGGTTTTCATCGCTGCCACGGCTGCTGCCGCGCATCAGCTGCAGATAATCCACCACCAGCAGGCCAATGCCATAAAGCCGCTTCATTCGCCGCGCCCGCGCCCGCAGCGCATTCACCGTCAACTGCGGCGTATCATCAATATACATCGGCAGTTCCGCCAACTGTCCCGCCGCCTCGGTCAACCGCCGAAAATCCGCATCGGTCAGGTGCCCATTGGTCAACTGATGGCTGCTAATCCCCGCCGCGCTGGCCAGCAAACGGCTTGCTAGCTGGTCAGCACTCATTTCCAGGCTAAAAAACCCCACCGAAGCGCCGTTGCTGCCGCCGCTAAGCATCCGCGCTGCCGCATTCTGCGCCCAATTCACTGCCAAACTGGTTTTCCCCATGCTCGGCCGCGCCGCCAAAATAATCAAATCGCTCTTCTGGAAGCCCCCCAGCAACGCATCCATATCAATATAGCCGGTGGAAACCCCGGTAATCCCACTGCCATCTCGCCGCGCTTGTTCGGCCCGATTAATCACCTCAATCAACGGCTCACGCAACCCGCGTAAAGTCGTGCTGCCGCGGCCCGTTTCCGCCAACCGAAACAACTCGCCACTCACCGCATCCAGCACCTGCTGCGCCTCCTCGGCACGGTGCGCGGTGCCCGCCTGCGCCCGCAAACTATCCCCCAAGCCCATCAACTGCCGCTGAAGGTAGGTGGTATGAATCACCTCGGCCAGTGCCTTCACATCCCCGCCTAAGCCAGCGTTCTCAAACATGCCGGTCAGATGCCCCAGCAAGCTCTGCTCATCGTCATACGGCGTGCCGCGCAGGGTCTCGCGCAGGGTAATCGGGTTAGCCTCGCGCCCACGGTTAATCAACTTCTCCAAACCATCAAAAATCGCCGCATGGAGGGGCACATAAAACTGCTCCGCCAGCAAACTCCCCTGCAACTCATCCAGCAGCTTGTTGTTCACCATCAGTAATCCCAACAACGCCTGTTCCGCCGCCACACTATGCGGCACCTGCACGGTGGGCACCAAAACCGCCCCAGCACCCGCCGCCAAAGCCACCGCCCCGCCCCCCGCAGCAGCACTCTCCTTCTTCAAAGCCAAAACATCCCCCATAGCCAAATCCTACCCCCACCCCACCCAAACCACCACCAAAACTTATCCCACTTATCCCCAAACCCACTCCAAAAATGCCGCAAATAAAACAGCAAAAAGGCCACCCCAAAAGGGCGGCCTTCTCGCAACGAGATCAAACAGTGCGCAATCCCAACCGTCGCGCCTCACGCTGCGGCCGCGTCACCGCCTTGGGTGGGCGCTTGCCATATTGGGCGCTGGCGTTGGTCGAAATGCCCAACCGATCCAATTGCTCGCGGATGCGAAGTTTTTCATGCTTCCACTGAGTAATCTGGGCTTCATTGTGACAAGGCCGCCGTTCAGCCTCAATAATCTTGTGGTCAAGCTCACGGTGATCACGCAGAAGCATACGTGCCTCCCAGCTCATTTCAGCCGGATTGTTCTCGTCACTCAAAGTTTCCTCCATAGGGAAAGGTAGAAGTTGCAGATGCATCAACCGCCAGCCAACACCAAGGTGTTTAGCTAACAAGTCAATCCTTTCAACATACCCGCCTTAACCAATAAGTCAACAAAAAACCCTGCCAAAGCAGGGTTTTAAGTGCCTAAAGTGCAAGCAAAGCCTAAAGGTTAAACCTACAAACTCTGCCGCACAATCTTCACCGGAACAGTCATCAGCAACTCAGGGTGCAGCGCCACCTTAATGCTGTGGTCGCCCACTTCCTTCAGCGCATTGCCAATAATCACATTGGCCGCTTCGGTTGCCAAACCCTTGGCGCTCAGTTCAGCCGCCAAATCTTTGGCCTTCACGCTGCCATAAAGCTGGCCGGTTTCGCTGGCGTGGCGGGTCAGTTCAAGGCTCAGGCCCTCAAACTTCTTCGCCACTTTTTCAGCTGCAGCCTTGGCAGCCGCACTTTTGGCTTCCAGTTCAGCCTTTTGCGCGGCAAATTTTTCTTGGTTGGCTTTGGTGGCCACCATGGCTTTGCTGCGCGGCAGCAAAAAGTTGCGCGCAAACCCGGCTTTCACTCTCACCAAATCCCCAATTTTGCCAACGCCTTGCAGCGCCTCGGTCAAAATCACTTGCATGTGTGCCATTGTCGTTTCTCCTTCAATGTTGCTTATTCGGCGCGTGGTTCGCGGGGTTCACGTGGCTCGCGTGGCTCACGCGGCGCCCCGTCGCGGTTACGGCTTGGCCGCTCTGCACGCTCAAAGGTGCTCTGGCTGGCGTCGTATTTCACGGCGTAGGGCAGCAAAGCCAGCATCCGCGCACGCTTAATCGCCTGCGCCAGTTCACGCTGCTTGGCCGCACACACACCGCTCAGGTGGCGGGGCAAAATCTTGCCGTAGTCGGAAAGATACTTCCCCAGCAACCGCACATCTTTATAGTCAATTTTCGGTGCCTTCGGGCCGCTAAACGGGCAACCGCGGCGGCGCTGAAAGTACGCCTTACCCAGCAATTTTGGTGTATATTTGCTGTTGCCGCGGAAAGGCCCGCTCGGCCCCTCTTCGCGCGGTTTGCGGGCAAACTTGCCGTTTTTGCCCTTCATACCTTTTTTGCCCATCATTTTCTTGCGGGCGGGGAGTGGTTCCATAGCCATGATAAAATTCCTTTGCTAAATAATCAGTTAAACCATCATCGGCGCAACGGCATCGCTACCATCGGCTTCACCCATGCGGCTCTTGGCCTTCAAAATGGCCGAAGGCTCTTTGCTCACTTCGTCCACTTTCACGGTCATAAACCGAATCACGTCGTCCGAAACCTTCAGCGCATACTCAAGGTCATTCACCGCTTCGGCGCCAGCAAGGCTCAGGCCCATCATGGTGTAATAGCCCTTGCGGTGCTTTTTAATGCTATAAGCCAGCGTGCGCAGGCCCCACTGTTCGCTTTTCAGCACTTTACCTTTGTGTTTTTTCACCACATCGGCCATTTTCGCGGCCACCGCGTCCACCGTGGTGGTGGGCACATCGGGGCGGATGATATAGGTCAGCTCATAAAACGCCATCGCGTTCATTCTCCTTTTGGGTTAAAGCCCACTCCCGTCCCAGCCAAATCTATAGTCAAAATGGCCAGCGTCGGAATGAGCAAGGAAAAAGTGCAAACTACGCACAATTTCTGCCCCTCTCTTGCATATTTTCCCCATTTGTGCAAGCACTTCCTCTATGGAAAGTTCTAAAAACATCGCCCTCCTCTTCCCCGGCCAAGGCAGCCAAAGTATCGGCATGGCCCAGCCCTTCCTCCATCTGCCATGGGCCAAGCAAATGCTTGAAGAAGCAGAAGAAATCCTCCAAACCAACCTCGGCCAGCTGATGCACTCTGGCCCTGCCGAAACCCTCACCCTCACCCAAAACGCCCAGCCCGCTCTCCTGCTTGCGGGCCTGCTGGCATGGGAATACCTCCGCCGCCAACATCCTGAAATAACGCAACAAATCGCCGCCACCGCTGGCCACAGCCTCGGCGAATACACCGCCGTCACCGCCGCTGGCGCCTTCACCTTCCCCCAAGCCATGCAACTGGTCAAAGTCCGCAGCCAAGCGATGTCGAAAGCCCAAGGCGGCGGCATGCTCGCCGTCCTCGGCCTCACGCCCGAGCAAGCCGAACAAGCCGCCAGCCAAAGCCACACCACATTGGCGAACGACAACGCCCCCGGCCAAATCATCCTCTCCGGCGCGGCGGAAAATCTCGAAGCCGCCAGCCAAGCCGCCAAAGCGCTCGGCGCCAAACGCGTCCTCCCACTCAACGTCAGCGGCGCCTTCCACACCCCCCTCATGGCCCAAGCCGCCCAAGCGGTGCAAGCCCAACTGGCCCAAACCCCACCGCAAAACCTCACCATTCCCTGCATCATGAACATCACCGCCCAACCCACCCAAGCAGCCCCGCAAGTGGCGCAAAACCTCATCGCCCAAACCACTGGCCGTGTCCGCTGGCGCCAATCGATGGAATACCTCGCCACCCAAAATATCACCCAACTCATCGAACTCGGCAGCGGCAAAGTCCTCACCGGCTTGGCGTCACGCTGCCACCCAAACTTGCAGTGTTCTGCACTCGATAGCCCGGCAAGCATTGACGCCTGGCTGCAAACCCATTTTAAGTAACCCATCATTCACAAGGGAGCCTCACACCATGACCTTCGCCAACCTCACCGGCCTCACCGCCCTCGTCACCGGCGGTAGCCGCGGCATCGGCAAAGCCACCGCCCAATTGCTCAAAGCCCAAGGCGCCGAAGTGGTGATCCTCGGCAGCAACGTGGAAACGGTGGAAAAAACCGCCACCGAACTGCAAGTAAAGGGACTAGCGGTGGATTTATTCCAACCCGACAGCATCGCCAAAATTGAAAGCGCACTCCCCCAAGTTGCTCCGGGCGGCATCGATATTCTGGTCAACAACGCAGGCATCACCAAAGACGGCCTGTTCCTCCGCCAAAGCGAAGAAGCCTGGGAGCAAGTCCTCACCATCAACCTCCAACGCGTGGTGCAGCTCACCCGCGCCTTGCTGCCGGAAATGACCAAAAAGAACTTCGGCCGCATCATCAATCTCTCCAGCATCGTCAGCCACATGGGCAATGTCGGCCAAACCAACTACATCACCAGCAAAGCCGCCATTACCGGGTTTACCAAAGCCTTGGCCAAGGAAGTCGCCCGCAAAAACGTCACCGTCAACGCCGTCGCCCCGGGGTTTGTCGCCACCGACATGACCAACACCATCCCCGACCAAATCAAAGAAAAATTCATCCAACAAATCCCCGCCAACCGCTTCGGCGAAGCCACCGAAATCGCCGCCGCCATCGCCTTCCTTGCCAGCCGCGAAGCCGCTTACATCACTGGCACCACCCTCCACGTCAACGGCGGCATGTATGTCGGCAACTAATATGCTCCTCACCACCCCCACCGGCCATACGTTCTACGCCTACACCGCCCAACCAACTGGCCAACCCAAAGGCACCGTCATCATTCTGCACGAAGCCTTCGGCGTCACCCCGCACATCGAATGGGTCTGCCAGCAATATGCCCAGCTCGGCTACCTCGCCCTCGCCCCCGCACTCCTCAGCTGGGCCACCGGCAACCCGCAAGGCGAAGTCCTCGCCCAAGACAAAGCAGGATTAGACCGTGGCCGCGACCTCATCTTGGCCACCAAGCCCGAACAAGTGGTGGAAACCGTGGCCACCTGCGCCCAACACGCCGCAGGGCAGGGGCTCAAAGCGGCAGTGATCGGCTACTGCTGGGGCGGCAGCGTCGCCTACCTCACCGCCAGCCAGCTGCCGCAAATCGCCGCCTGCAGCGCCTACTACGGCGGCCGCCTGGCCGAAATCGTCAAATGGGGCCAACCCACATGCCCCCGCATCGTCCACTTGGCCACCCAAGACCGCTACATCCCCCTCCAAGAAACCATCGCAGCCTTTAAACAGCACGACCCCCACTGCCCCGTCCACATCTACCAAGCCGACCACGGCTTCAACCGCCACGACGGCAAAACCTACCACCAACCCTCCGCCGATTTAGCCCTCAGCCGCACCCTCGCTATCCTCACCCAAGCGTTCAACAGCTAAAAAACACCGCGCCCTCCGCCAAAAGGCAAGGGGCACGGTTTCGTTCAAGGCTTCAGCAAATCCTGCAAGCAAGCCGCAGTCTTCGTATGGCCCATCTTTGTCGCTTGGTCCCAAGCGGTCTCTCCACAGGCATTCTGTTCATTCAGCAGTTCCAGCCGAAACTCAAGGGTTAGTGGCCCCAGAAGTTCGGTCAAAACCGCAATCGCCTCTTCTTGGTTTGGCTGGTGAGCCAAAATTGTAAGAATCGTTCGCCGCTCCGGCGCAGCCACAATCGCCGGTCGGCTCAACTCGCGGGCCAAATCTTTGGCCAGTGCAAAGTTCGGGTTGGATGTAAACAAAGCCACACCCAAACGTCTCGCATCAGTCATCGTCATCTCCATAGCATCCGCCCGCAGACGGGGTTCAGGCCAAAAGTCCAAGTTTTCCAACGCCCCTTCCTATGTCGTATACCATCCTCTGTCAAGCACCCTTGCCAGCCGCGCCAACATACGCTAACCATACCCCCCGAATTAAAAACTGATAAGGAGAATACCCCATGAGCGACATCGCCGCCCGCGTCAAACAACTGGTCGTAGAAAATTTGGGCGTAGATGCCGCCAAAGTGGTGGAAGGCGCCAGCTTCGTGGATGATCTAGGCGCCGACAGCCTCGACACCGTCCAACTGGTCATGGCGATGGAAGACGAATTCAGCATCGAAATCCCCGACGCCGCCGCCGAAAAAATCACCACCGTCAAAGCGGCGATCGACTACGTCACCCAAGCGGTTAAATAAGCAGTTTAAGCAGCAATCCCAATCATAT
>RFNJ01000149.1 GCA_009927255.1 Pseudomonadota bacterium
AGCGAGGGCGAAGGCGGGGAGCGCCCGCAACCCCAACAACCCACCCTTCGCATTGCCCTCCACATCGCCCAAAACCAACCCATCGAAGAAGCCGATTGGCTACGCTGGCTCACCCTGCAACCGCTCGGCACCGCCGCAGTGGCCCAGCACGCCCAACGCACGCTGCTGGTGGCGGAAGCGCTGGGCCAAAACATTCCGCTCACGGTGTGGGATAACTTCCGCCAGCGCACGCTCGGCCAACCCACGCCGGATAATCCCGCGTGGCAGCGCCTCATCGCCGCCGCCGCCAAACAGCAAAACATCCCCCAAACGCTGGCACTACTGGCCCAAGCCCTGCAAAACCAACCGGCCCACCAACTGCCCCCCACCACCGCCGCTGCCGGCGTGCAAGCCCTGCAAGCCATCGGCCAACCCCAACTCGCCCTCCGCCTCGCCATGGAATCCATCCTCCTCCCAGCAGAAACAACCCAACCCGAAACCATGAACGAGCCCACAGCACCCGAAGCCGAGCCCCCCCTCTCCACCAAAGCATTAAACACCAACCCGCGCGCCGCAGGCGAAGCAGGGGAAGTAGCGACACCAAGTGGTGTCACAAGTCTAGGGCAACGCGATTCAACCAATCTGCGCGCCGCAGGCGAAGCAGGTGAGTCAGCGGCATCAAGTGGCATCATGAATCTGGGCGAACGACAATCTAACAACCTGCGCGCCGCAGGCGGAGCAGGTAACAAAGCTGAACAAGCTGCCCCCACCCCAACTAATCGCAGCAGCGGCGTCAACTTAAACGGGGTAAGAGCAACCCAAGAATTTAACCCCCTGCGCGCCGAAGGCGGAGCAGGTCATCAACTTGTCAACCAAGCAAGCACAATCAACTCTAGCCAAGCTCCAACTCAGGAGCGTGAAGCGGGCATGAAAGCTAGCAACCTGCGCGCCGAAGGCGAAGCAGGTGAGTTAGCGATACCAAGTGGTGCCACGAGTCTAGGCGGACAAGAATCTAACAACCTGCGCGCCGCAGGCGAAGCAGAAGTATCAGAAGAGCAATCTTCATCCCCCCCAGTTAGGGTGAACGGCGGCATCAGATTAAATGCTTTAGAACCATCGAATGTATACGAAATATATAATAAACAATCCACCCCCCGCACCGCAACCGGTGCAAAAATTCAACCTGTTACCATTTCCACCCCAACCACCCCCCAACCCAACCTAACAAACACTCCAACTTCACCTACCACCGCCCCCGCAAAAAATCCAAATAAATACCAAACCACACCCAATCCCAACAGCAATTTACTCCCCCCACCACGCATTTTAACCCCCACAACACCCCAAAAACCAAAAATAATTCTGCAAAATAATTGATGAGCGACGTTTTCACCGCCTTTTGCGAATACCTCGCCACCGCCCGCGGCGCCAGCCCCCACACGCTAAGTGCCTATAAGTCCGATATAAAATCCTTCATCCAGTTCATCGGTGGCACCGCAAACATCACCCACATCGGCCCACAAAAAGTCGAAGATTTCCTCGCCGCCCTCGCCACCCAAAAAGGCAGCCCCTATAGCTCCAAATCTAAACCGCAAAAACCCCTCAAAGGCCGCAGTCTCGCCCGCAAACTCACCTCCTTGCGGCAGTTTTATGCCTTTTTGCTCGATCGCGGCTGGGCCACCCACAACCCCACCGACGGCATCCCACTGCCCAAATCCGCCACCCCACTGCCCAAAGCCCTCAGCCAACAAGATATTGAAAAGCTTATTAATTCTCCAACCGGAACCACTCCCCAGCAGCAACGCCTGCGCCTTATTTTACAACTGCTCTACGCCACCGGCCTGCGCGTCTCAGAACTCTGCAGCCTCACGCTGGAAGCGGTCACCGAAGGCGAAGGGCTGATTCTCCGCGTCACCGGCAAAGGCCAAAAAACCCGTTTGGTGCCAATCGGTTATGCCGCATCCGCCACGCTTACTGCCTACCTGCAAACCGCTCGCCCGCACCTCAAGGGTCACCACGGTCCGTGGCTGTTTCCCGCACCCAACGGCAAGCACCCGCTCACCCGCCAACGCATCTTCCAACTTATTCAAAATGCAGGGAAAAGTATCGGCATCAGCGTCGCCCCCCACCACCTCCGCCACACCTTCGCCAGCCATTTGGTGGCCAACGATGCCGACCTGCGCAGCGTGCAGCTCATGCTCGGCCACGCCAGCCTCAACACCACCCAAATTTACACCAAAATCAGCCACAACCGCCTCACCCAAACCCTTGAAAAACATCATCCTTTATCCATCGGTAAACCTTCTTTACCCAAGCGCCATAAACCGCTATAACACCCGCCATGCCTCCACAAACTGCCAAGCAATTCCTCGATTTCGAAAAACCGGTGCTCGAACTCGCCGCTCGTATCGAAGACCTCCGCGCCGCCTATGAGAACAAAGAGACGGTGGCCGAGAAAGATTTACTAAGCGAAATCAGCCGCTTAGAAATACGCCTCGCCCGCGTCGCCCGCCTCCTTTACCGCCATCTCACCCCCGTGCAAAAGCTGCAAGTGGCCCGCCACCCCGAACGCCCGCAAGGCCCCGATTACATCGCGCAATTGGTCACCGATTTTGTGCCGCTGGAAGGGGATCGGCGCTTTGGTGCCGATGCCGCACTTATCGGCGGAATTGGCCGCTGGCAAGGCCAAACGCCCTGTGTTGTGCTGGCGAATGATAAGGGTAAGGATACCGCCAGCCGCATCGCCAAAAACTTCGGCATGCCCAAGCCCGAAGGCTACCGCAAAGCCCAGCGCCTGATGCACCTGGCCGAAAAATTTCAGCTACCGCTGATGACCCTGGTCGACACTCCCGGCGCCTACCCCGGCATCGATGCCGAAGAACGCGGCCAAGCCGAAGCCATTGCTACCTGTTTGGAAACATTGCTGAATTTAACCGTGCCGGTGGTCAGCGTCATCACCGGCGAAGGCGGCAGCGGCGGCGCCTTAGCCCTTGCCACCGCCAACCGCGTGCTGATGCTCGAACACAGCGTCTATAGCGTCATTTCCCCCGAAGGCTGCGCCGCAATTTTGTGGAAAGAGGCGAACAAAGATACCATTCCCCAAGCTGCTGATGCGTTGAAATTGACAGCGCAACACCTGCATGAGCTTAAAATTATTGAGGAAATTATTAAAGAGCCGGTGGGGGGCGCGCACAGTGACTCTGGGCTGGCGATTCAGCGCGTGGGGCAGGCGGTGGGCAAGCATGTGCTGGATTTAAGGAGCCAACAGGCCAATGGGCAGAATTTGCAGGCGCAGCGGCGGGGGCGTTTTTTGGCGCTGGCTTAGCACTTGAATTTTGCGGTTCCTCTCCCAATAACATTAGGATAACCAACTTGAGAAAGGGAAACTGCCATGCACATCCTAGATTTAGACGAGTTGAATGCCCGTGAAGCCACGGTAGATAGCCAGCGTAGAATGATTATTGAAACTCTCGCAGGTGCGGTTGAGAATAAATTTCTCGCTGGTGAAACAGCTGATGAAATCAAGGGTTTTCTTGCCGAAAAAGGATTTGATGAGGCTGCACAAGCTGAAGTATTAACATTGGCTCTCAATGGCTTAGCACGTGATGAACACTTAGAGAATGGTGTTCAGAAATGCCAAGAATTTATGGCCGCCTTTGGTTTACAGCCAAAAGAAAAAGTGCCAGGCGAAGACCCAAATCGCGCACTTAACTAGCCACTACTCGCCGCGGAAGGCAATCAAGCGCCCACCATCAGTCAAAAAGTAAAGGCTGCCCCCCGCCACAATCGGCGCAAGGCTGACGGGTTCGTCCAAATCGGTTGCGGCTATGCGCTTGCCGGTTTGGGGGTCGACACTGACGGCCAGTCCGTCGCTGCTGACGGTGATGAGCCGCCCGCCCGCCAGCACGGGGCCGGCCCAGGTGCGGGTGCCGTCTTGCTCGGGCATGTCGGCGTTCAGGTTGTTCACCCAGCGGACGCTGCCGTCGGTGCGGTTCATGCCCACCAGTTCGCCGTTGTCGGTGAGGATAAAGATTTGGTAGCCGACCACGATGGGCAGTTGGCTGGTGACGATATCGGCCTTCCAAAACCGCTGGCCGGTGGTCAGGGCATAGGCCGAAAGTCCGCCGTTGAGGCCCACGGCATAGAGCAAGCCATCGGCAATCACCGGCGGGGCGGTAATGGCGGTGAGGGTGCTTTCGGGGTCTTGCCCGCTAAACGGGCTGGCCAGCGTATCGTGCCAGGCATAGCGGCCATCGCTGCTGCGCAGCACATAAACTTCGCCGCTGGAATAGGGCACCGCCACCAGCCCATTGGCCGCCGCAGGGCTGCTACCCGCCAGCAGGCTCAGGGTTTCTTCCATGCCAGAGTGCGTCCACAGCAGCGCGCCGTCCAGCGCATTCAGCACAAACAGGCGGTTGTCGTGGCTGGTCACATACACCCGCTCACCTTCCACTGTGGGGGCGGCGCGGATGGGCACCGCCAAATTGGTCGTCCACACCTGCTTACCGCTGCTGGCGGTCAGCGCAAATACCTGTCCATCCGCTGTGGTGGCCAGCAGCAGGTTGCCAATCACCGCCAACCCACCCGCCAAACTGGCCTGCTCGGCTTCCACCAGCGGCAGCCGCACATCCCACAGTTCTTTGCCGGTTTTGGCATCCAGAGCAACAATCTCGCCCTTACCGTTTTGCACGAAAATCCGGCCACTGTGCACCACCGGGGGATTCAGTAGACCGCCTTTACCGCTGCCGCCCACTTTGGCGCTCCACGCCCGCACCACTTTGGCGGGCAGGGCCACGTGGCCGGGGGTGTGGGCGCTGTTGGCGGCGGTTTGGCCCCAGTTGTCCAGCGGTTGGGCAGCGGGGATGCGAAAAGCCTCCGCCAAAGCCCCCTTGCTAGCCTGCAAAACGGTGGGTTGCAGGGTCACATCCAGCCGTGGGCCTTGCAGCTTGGGTTCTTCCTTGCCGCCCATGCCCAGGCAGCCGCCCAGCAAAATAACCGCACATAAAGCAATGATATGGCTACGCTTCTGATAAAAATTGCTCATCATAAACCTCTTATTTTTCCAAACAATAGCCCAGCCGCACCCCCTTGGGAAGAGTTGGCAACGGTGGGGGGGCTTTTTTTTGCCCACGCGGCGCCCCATATTAAAAAAGTCGCAACCAGGACCACCTATCGTTTCTTCGGGCAGTGCCTGAGAACTTGGTGGTTCGTTATGAAGGAAAGACCAAAGAAATGCAGAACCAAGCCTCTCTCCCGCTCTCTGGTGGCTTTGCCCGTCGCTGCGCCGTTCAGCTCGCTGTTCGGCCGGACTGGGAAGATCACGTTGACGCCATCGTCGACCCGCTTCCCCTGTCTGAGGAGGCGAAGGCGGAGCTGAAGGTGGAGATTACCGCTCTCGTTCGGGAGGCGCTGAAGAAGCGCCACTGAACGCGAGACCCAAAAGGCCGTCCGGACCCAGTCCAGACGGCCTTCGGGCATTCTCAAGCTTTAAGCAGCCTTGTTACCCGCCAACTACGCCGCCAGCCACGAAAAACTCTGGCGCGACGACGACGCCTACAATTACGTGCTGGTGATGAACCACAACACCCCCGCCAAAGCTGGCTTCGGCAGCGCCATCTTAACCCACGTTTGGAAAAAAGACGCCACCTTTACGCTCGGCTGCATCGCGCTGGAACAAAAACACCTTGAACAAGCCATCCTGCTGGGGATGAGCCAAGTAACTATTGTATAGCACTTGTTTTAAATTTTTTGTATGCTATTATTGTTTTAATGGCAAACATTCACAATCAGCTTGCTGCACTCGCAATGATGGCCCAAGCCATAGCTTCACCCACAGCTGCACAAACAGAAATCGCTGGTTTAGCTCCTGTTATCGCGTGTGTAGGTTTAACAATAAAAAACAATAACTTAGTTTATAACGCACCCGGCCATCCTTTCCACGGAAAAACGCCCGTGGTTAAAGGAGGCATCGGCTTGCTCAATGATATCCTAAGCGCAATTGAACAAACAGGCAGTGCGGAAGTTACCGTAGAAATCACACCAGACGGCCCTGAAGTGACCGACCTTGCCCAAGCATGTAACCGCGGCATGGTTTAGCAACTTATCCCCGGATAATATTGACATTTTTTCGTAAATGGCATACCGATAACTACCTGCAGTAACTTCCTCTTTTCACGGAGCATTCAAATGTCCGACCTCAACAAATCAATCTCCAAATCGTTCTCCAAGTCTGTTGCTACATTCATCCTTGGCGTGCCAGTCGCGGCGATTATTGGCAGTTTCCTCTGGGCAGCTGTCGACACATGGCTCTACGGCATCCCCGAAGAAATCGTGCGTACTCCTTGGGGATTTTGGCTTTTGCTAGGCTATATAAGCCTCTTTAGCATCTTCTTGGTTGCGCTGAATACCGCCGAGCTCACTCAACTATGGACAGGTTTCAAAACGGAAGAATACCAAACCTTCTTTGGCAACTGCCTCATGGGCTATCTCCTCCTAACCATGTGCCTGTTGCTAGGGTTCGGCCTCATCAAGGCCCTCCTATCGTAATCTCTACACACAACAAAAGGCCGCCCACCGGCGGCCTTTCTGCATGAGAACTTTTAGCGGTTATAAAATTCCACCACCAAGTTCGGGTTCATTTGCACCGGGTATGGCACATCGTCCAGCACCGGCAGGCGCACAAAGCTGCCCTTAAAGTCGGCGGGGGTAAAAGTTAGGTATTCCGGCACTTGGCGCTCCATTTTCTGCACGGCTTCTAGCACTTGCGGAATGGCGCGGCTCTTCTCGCGCAGCTCAATCACGTCGTTCGGGCTGCAGCGGTAGCTGGCAATGTTAATCACCTTGCCGTTCACCATCACGTGCTTGTGGTTAATCAGCTGGCGGGCAGCAAACATGCTGCGGGCCATGTTCATGCGGTAAAGCAGGCTGTCCAAGCGGCTTTCAAGCAAACCAACCAAGTTCTCGCTGGTGTCGCCCTTGCGGCGGGCTGCTTCAACATAAATTTTGTGGAATTGACGCTCCGAAACCCCACCATAATAGGCCTTCATCTTCTGCTTTTCGCGCAGCTGAACGCCATAGTCGGTCATTTTCTTGCGGCGGCCACCGTGCTGGCCGGGGTTGTTGGGGCGCTTGGCAACGGGGGCCTTGTCTTTGCCCCACAGGTTTTCACCAAAAACGCGGGTAAATTTGCCCTTGGGCGCGGTGCGCTTGCTGTGGCTCGGCAGAGTATTCTTGCTCACTTTGGTCATCGTCTATCATCCTTTTCATATGTTTATCAACACGTTGCAACATTCTCAAAGCTTAAACCATCGCACCCAAAACGAACGGGCATGGCCAAGGTTGCAAGGCCGCTATAGCCATTTCCTTAGCTTGCGTCAACAATTCTCTTGACGCTCTCACCCCGCGTATACTTAATAGCCACGGGAATCCTCCCCAGAACCACCGGAGAAACTTCCATGTATAAACTCAACTTCACCCCCGTTCCCCTAGCGCTTATCACTTTGGCAGGGGCAGTAACAGCTTACTTGTTGACAGGGCTCTCTCAAACGCTCAGTCCCCCTGTTCCAGCAGAAATTATAGCGTTACATATTATCGCTGTCACCCTTGGGGTTGCCGCATTGCTCGCTCTGCCTCCTATTTTTTACTCCGCAAAATGGGTAATCAGGTGCTACGACATCGGAATAGCCATCATGCTTACAGGGTTGGTTGCGGCCATAACAGTCGTATTCGTTATGCCCCGATAAGAACGCAACGCGCCCCCCGGAACTCAAAAGCCGGGGGGCGTACGCGTTACAACAGTCCTGCCGCTTGATTAGCCAACATCTTCCGCCGCAGTTCCTTCAGCACATTAGCCAACGGGCCAGAAATATGCCGAAAGTCATCCACCGATTCTTGCACGGTGACGGGCGGTTCAGGCGGGCCATACACCGCCGCATCAGCGGCAGCGCGGGCGACATCGGCCAGTTTCAAGTTGGCCGTGACAATCTCGTCGTGAGTCATCGGAGTCTCCATCCGAGAGAAACGCCAGCACAAGATACGCCACTACCACCTATATAAGTCTAAATCCGCAAAACACAACCCCTAGGGGGCTTGCTATCGTCTTTTAAGCTGCTAAAACCATGGCATGAACTTGCCCATGCTCCAAACCCACCTCACCGTCGCCAAAACCGGCCAAAATTTCCGCCTCGAATCCCCCTACCAACCCGCCGGCGACCAACCCACCGCCATCACCCAACTGGTAGAATGGGTAGGGCAAGGGGCGCGCAACAGTACATTGTTAGGGGTAACCGGCAGCGGCAAAACCTACACCATGGCGCAAATCATCGCCCGCACCAACCGCCCCGCGCTGGTTTTGGCGCACAACAAAACCCTCGCCGCCCAGCTGTATGAAGAATTCAAAGCCTTCTTCCCCCACAACGCGGTGGAATATTTCGTCAGCTACTACGACTACTACCAGCCCGAAGCATATGTGCCGCGCAGCGACACCTTTATTGAAAAAACCGCCCAAGTGAACGAACAAATCGATAGGCTCCGTCACAGCGCCACCCGTGCGCTGCTGGAACGCCGCGACGTGATTGTGATTGCCAGTGTGAGTTGCATCTACGGCATCGGCGAACGCGAATACTACGCCGACATGGTCATCCCCATCGCGGTGGGCGATACGCTGGAGCGCGACCCCCTGCTGCGCAAACTCGCCGACTTGCAATATACTCGCAACGATTTGCTGCTCGAGCGCGGCCAATTCAAAGCGCGGGGAGAAGTTTTGGAAATCTTCCCCAGCCACTTGGAAGACGAAGCCTGGCGCCTCAGCCTGTTCGAAGACGAAGTGGAGAAAATCACAAGGTTCGACCCTCTCACCGGCGAAAACTTGGGCACACTGGAGAACATCACCGTCTATCCCAACAGCCACTACGTCACCCCCAAACCCGCGCTCCACAGCGCCATCCAGCGCATCAAAGCAGAACTGAAAGAGCGCCTCAGCTTCTTCACCGCCCAAAACAAACTGCTGGAAGAACAACGCCTGCGTGAACGCACGACGTTCGACCTTGAAATGTTGGCAACCGCAGGTTTCTGCAACGGGATTGAAAACTATAGCCGCCACCTTACCGGCCGCGCCGCAGGCGAAGCCCCTCCCACCCTGTTCGACTACCTCCCCGCCGACGCGCTGTTGTTCGTCGATGAATCCCACGTCACCGTTCCGCAAATCGGCGGAATGAGCCGCGGCGACCGCGTGCGTAAGCAAACCCTGGTCGACTACGGCTTCCGCCTGCCTAGCGCGATCGACAACCGCCCACTCACTTTCGAAGAATGGGATAGCCGCCGCCCACAAACCGTCTACGTTTCTGCCACCCCCGCCCCGCACGAAGTCACCCTCTCGCAAGGCCGCATCGCCGAACAAGTCGCCCGCCCCACCGGCCTGATCGATCCCGAAGTCATCATCCGCCCCGTGACAGCAAGTGGAAAAACCGTCGGCCAAGTGGACGACCTCTTGCGCGAAATCCACGCCACCACCCAGCAAGGCTTCCGCACCCTCGTCACCGTCCTCACTAAAAAAATGGCCGAGCAACTCACCACCTATCTCGCCGAAAACGGCATCAAAGTGCGCTATCTGCACTCGGATATTGAAACGCTGGAACGCGCCGAAATCGTCCGTGATTTACGCCTTGGCATCTTCGACGTCCTCATCGGCATCAACCTCCTGCGCGAAGGCCTGGACATCCCCGAAGTCGCGCTGGTCGCCATCCTCGATGCCGACAAAGAAGGCTTCCTCCGCAGCACCACCAGCCTCATCCAAACCGTGGGCCGCGCCGCGCGAAATGTGCATGGCCGCGCCATTCTCTATGCCGATGTCACCACCGGCAGCATGGCCGCCATGCTGGCCGAATGCAACCGCCGCCGCACCAAGCAACTGGCCTTCAATGCCGAACACAACATCACCCCGCAAAGCACCACCCGCGCGGTGACCGACGGGATTGTGGGTGCCACCGCCAAACCCACCGAAAAGCAGCAAAAGCGCAACGCCGAAGGCAAAATCAACCAACTCGGCATCATCAACCTCCCCGCCGAAATCGAATCCACCCGCAAGCTGATGTTCAAAGCCGCCGAAGACCTCGACTTCGAAAAAGCCGCCGCCCTCCGCGATAGGCTCAAAGAACTCGAACAACTCGAACTCACCCTCGGCGGCACTACAAACGAACCATTTATAATAGCGAGTTGAAAAAATTTACTGGATAGACCATCTCTCGTGGGCCGTCATTCCAGAAGCTTAGATTTTGCGAGATGAGCGCTTGCGAATCCGCAAAATCAAGCTA
>RFNJ01000061.1 GCA_009927255.1 Pseudomonadota bacterium
CAATCAAGGCAAACTCTCCTCCACCAACATCCGCCCAATCGCCTCCACCTGCTGCCCCACCGGCAACCCCTCAAATTTCTTCAACAAAGCAACACGTTCATCGGGCGAATACTGCACCAACAGCAACCGCAACCGCACATTGTCATCCACCAGCTGCGCCTCAGGTAGCGTAATATCCTCCACCGCCTCACGCGCCAGTTCTTGCAGCTGCCAGCGACCATTCGGGCCAGTAAACAGTACCGGCAAGCCAATTTCTTCCGCCTGCGCCAACGTCATCAGCGGCTTTTCGCACGGCTCCGGCACCGCACCAGCATTCAACCACTGCACCGCCGCCAAAATCCGCACCAAATCGCCCACATTCAGGCCCGCCTGCGCCGCCAAAGGCTGGCTGCTAAACCATTGGTCGCAAGTAGCATCCACCATCACCCCATCGCCATTGTCGCGCTTCACCTGCATGTCCCAGCGCTTGGTGGGCTTGCCTTGCCACGGCTGCCACGCTGGCCCGGCGGTAATCTTCGCCTCCACAAAAACCTTGGCCAAAGCCGTCGGCGGCACCTTAATCCACTCCGCCTCTTCGGGGTGCTGATAATACACCACCGCCCCCTTGCTGTCATAAAACACCTGCCCGGGATACGGCAACCCATCCAGCGCCACCACCCCTCGCCCATCCACCCGCAGCTCCAACGGAATCCCACTCATATCATACACCACCCGCACCCCAGCCTGTTCAGAAGTCGGCTCAGAACTCTTTTCCGCCCCATTTTCGGCCCAAACAGCACCCAAACCAGCCCCTGCCAGTACCATAAACAACACCAAAGCAACCCAACGCATCATATCTGCATGCTAGCCCCTTGATTTTCCTTCCGCAAGAGGCTAAACCGCAACATCACCAATTAAGTAAGCAACCAGTAGGAGACTCCCCCATGAAAATCTTCGGCGTCGATATCCGCCCCGGCATGATCCTCGAAGACAACGGCAAACTCTACCGCGTGCTAAAAACCCAACACACCCAGCCCGGCAAAGGCGGCGCATACATGATGGTCGAAATGAAATGCATCACCGACGGCACCAAGCGCAACGAACGCTACCGCAGCGCCGATACGGTGGAAAAAGTGGCGCTGGAAGGCCGCCCGATGCAATACCTCTTCCGCGCCGATGACAGCCTCACCTTCATGGACACCACCACCTACGACCAAGTCATCCTGCCCTCCGAACTGATCGGCGACCAAATCGTCTGGCTCACCGAAAACATGGAAGTCCACGTCGAATTCTACAACGAACAACCCGTCACCATCGCTCTGCCCGATAAGGTGGAAGTGGAAATAACGGAGGCCGACCCCGTCGTGAAAGGCCAAACCGCCGCCAGCAGCTACAAAAGCGCCCGCGTCAGCAACGGCCAACGCATTCAAGTGCCGCCCTATATCGAAGCTGGCACCCGCATCATCGTCAACACTGCCGACGGCTCCTTCGTTGGCCGCGCCCAGTAGTTAGCAGCCACTCTCATGCCCAAACCCATCGCCGCCAACCCCAAGGCCAACTTGCTGCGCGGCATCGCCACCAAGCTGCACCCCGTCATGCACCGCATTGTGGCGGATATCGCCCGCGCCACGGTTAACAACACCAGCGCCCAGCGCGAAGCCGCCAACGCGCAAAAAGGCCTCGCCATGCTGCTGCGCGGCAAGCTGGAAGCCACCGGCCTCCCTGTGCTGCTGGCCGAAGACCCCGCCCCAGCCGAAGCCCCAAATAATACAAATAACGGCCACTGGCGCATCGTCCTCCCCGCGCCACGCAACTTGCTCTACGCCCGCCAACCGCTCACCTTGGCCGTAGCCTTCATCGCGCCCAACGGCACCTGCCCCATCGGCGCCATTTATCAACCGATGGAAGACATCACCATCATTGCCGAAACCGGCCAAGGCGCCACCTGCGAAAGCCACCGCCTGCGCTGCGCCAACCGCACCACGCTGGCCGATGCTTTAGCCCTCCTCCCCTTCAGCACGCCGGATGTTGCGGAACATAAACTCATCGAAAAAACCACCACCGCCAACCTCCACACCCGCAAAAGCGGCAGCACGCTGGCCGATGTCGCCGACATTGCGCTGGCCCGTGCCGACCTCGCCTTCGCCACGCGCCTCAGCACCACCGAATCCCTCCTCGCCAACCTGCTGCTCGCCGAAAGCGGCGCCTTCGCCAGCGATTTCGCAGGCAAACCCCTCGGCCCCCACAGCACCACACTGGTCGCCGCCAACCCCAAACTCCACCCCCAAGCCCTCAAACTCACTAACAAATGACATAAGGGCAGCCGGAGCTGCCCTTAGGGATGTTTTTGCAGAGGCTTTCGGGGTATCCCCCTTATCGCATCTACATCAAGAGGTGTATCATCAAACCCCTCCTTTGCCCCCATTTAAAAAAATGGGAAACTCTATCGAATGCACGGTCATCCGTCCACCAACTGGTGTTAGCCAGTCAGTGGCCCTCTGGTAAATTCCCTTTCAGGCGTCTACTGTTGAGGTTAAAACAGCGGACCTTTCTAGGTGAGCCTGCCTAAGGTGGAACCCTAGACAATCTCTTACCTCTCCATATAGCATCCAAAGTAAAAAAAATCAAGTGTTTTTTCTCAAAAATCTAACAAGCATTTGTTTGTGTTAACAATTTTTTACAAAAATTTGCCCACCCCACACGCACTACCATAGCTTTTTCCCCCATTTCTGCTATCTTCCCCCCATGCAAATCCTCACCCTCACCGAAGGCATGGCCGGCATGGAAAGCCAAGTCAAAGGCCTCGCCAACGCGGTCAGCAGCCTCACTGGCTGGAAAGTCGAAAACCGCCAAGCCCAGGCCAAAGCCCCCTGGTGCTGGCTGCCCGCAGGCGTCTGCCCGCTGCCGCAGTTCTCACTCCCCGCCCACCAAAAGCTCAGCGCGCCATGGCCCAAACTGCTCATCACCTGTGGCCGCCGCAGCTTCCCCTACGCCGCCATGGTCGCACAAAAATCCAAGGGCCAAACCTTCACCGTCCACATTCAAGCGCCCGATAGCGGCCTCAACAAAGTCAACCTCATCGTCGCCCCGATGCACGACGCCACCACTGGCCCCAACGTCATCCAAACCCTCGGC
>RFNJ01000039.1 GCA_009927255.1 Pseudomonadota bacterium
TTTATCTAAGAAAAAAGGGGGTATCCCCCCCTTTTTGGTTTATTGGGTAGGTTATTTGCAGCAGCAGCCACCCATGGTGCCGCAGCAGGATTGGCAGGGGCAGAGTTTGGGGAAGGCTTTGAACAAGGCGGTGAGCGCTAAGCCGATGAGCGCGCCTTGGAGTAGTTGGATTGCTGCGCATGTGAGGGGGATTTCCATGGTGGGGAAGGGAGTCCAGACATAAGAGCCATAGGCATAGGCGGCGGCGGGGGCCATGGCCAGTGCGCCGGCGACTGTGCCGCCCCACCAGTCGCAACGGCCGATGAGGATGATGAGTGTAGTTACGGCGGTGGCGGCCAAAGCGAGCGTGATGTAGTAGTAGATCATGAAGTTGGCCATTACTTCGGCCTCGGGGCGCCAGAGGTGCAGAGTGCTTTGGAACATGGGCGCAATAAGCTCACCAAGGAATATATCGGTGATTAGGAGAATGATGAAGGCGATGACGCTACCTAGCCAGAAGGTGGGTTTGAGGAGGGTTGCGAACAGGGGGCAGCACATGGGCCAGCAGTTTGTGCTGCAGGATTTGGCTGGAGTTGTGCCGTGGTCTTCGGCGCAGCAGACACCATCGTGGTGGTGGTGGGGGCCAGTGATGGTGTGGGTTTGGGGGGATCTAATGGTGGATTTGGCTGGCATTTTGGTTGCTTTTGCGGTTTTCTTTTTGGGGGCCATGGGGTGGGCTTTCTGTTGTTAATGATTGATTATAGGGGGTTATTGTGGGGTTGGGAAGGGGGGTAGTGATGGAGTGGTGGAGTGATAGAGTGATGGAGGGGAAGGGGTAGGTTGGGAGCGTTGTGGAGAGGGGGCGACACGGGTGGTGCCGGATAGCGGCAGGGGCCCCAATTTTTTGATAGGAAAAAATTGACCCTGCCAGCTTCCGGCACGGAAGGCCCACGGTTGGGTGCTTATGTATGTACGTGGAATGATCCCAAGCTTGGGGTAGACTTCTGCGCCGTCTTGGTTTTGCTCGATTAGCGGAGGAAGACGAGGAAGAGGAGGCCTTTGTCGCCGGGTTGGCCTGCGGGGGCCAAGCGCAGGTTTTCCATGCTGGCGTGGCGGAGTTCGCCCCATTCCGACGTTTTGGGAATCACGATGGCGGGGAGGTTGACTTCGTTGGCGCTGTTGGATTCATTCCGCACGTGGACCACGAGACCGGTGAGCTGGGGGGACTGCCAAACTTCGGACAAATCGAACATCATGCCGCTGCCACGGAACCAGTTGGGGATGACGTAGGTTTCGCGGTTAACGCCGGGGACATCGGTATCGTTCGCCATGGCGCGGACCAAATCGCCGGGGCCCATTTTGCGGCTGATGTTGCGCTTGATTTCATCCAGCTCTTGGCCGTTGGTGATTTGCAGGTAGCTGCGGTAGGGGATGTCGGTGGTGAGCACCACAATGTAGGTGTTGCCGCTTTGGCCAACGAGGAACATCCGCGTAGCCATTTTGGGCAGCATGCTGCGGATGCGGAAGGCGCGGTTGTTGTAGCCATCTGGCACCAAGATATCGACGTAGCTGGGGTCTTCGAGCGTGACGTTGGTGATTGGTTCGGGGAATTCGACGTGGGCGACGTCATCCTGCGTAACCCCGATGGTGAGGGTTTTGGTGGGGCCTTGCCAGACCAATGTATCGGCCCAGGCGCTGGTGGCGAGAGTGGCGGCGATAAGCAGGGCTACGAAGAAGCGCATCATTGGGTGGACTCGGTGTTGTTGGGGGGAGTGGCGTTATCAACATTGCGCAGGGTGGGGCGGTTGTTGGCGTCGACCAAGATGACTTCGTTGTAGGCACTCAGCCAGAAGCCGTAGGGGTTGGTGGCGGGGTTGACCAGCCGCTTTTCCAGCGTGAAGGTGATTTGCAGCGGAATGACTTCGGCCGGTGTGCCTGCCACGATGGTTTGCAGTGAGCCGATGACTTTGACGTCGCGCTTTTCGACATCGTTTTGGACATACTTGCGGACTTGGTAGGTGGTCATGTCGGGGATGAACAGTGATGAGCGGCGGTCGGCCTCTACATCACGGATTTTCTTTTCGAAGTAGGGGGCGGAGTCGGTGAGGAGTGCGGGGGCGAAGAACGGCCGTAGAACGGCATATTGGCGGGACAAGGTTTCGGGTGTGAAGGTGTTAAGCGTTTGGCCGAGGAAGAAGGTGAATTCGCTGATCAGTTTATCGTCGTCGCGGGGGTCATACTTACCAGCCACCGCGCCGGGCACGACAATGACGGGAAGGCGGACGCGGGCGTCCATCAGTTGATTATTCAGCTGATTATTACGCGCGAGTTGGCACATGGTGGCTACACCCAACACAACAACACAAATAAGCAGCAGCCCTGCAATGCGGTGGGCGCGGTCGATCATGGCTCCGGCGCGGGCGATAAAATCCATGTTTGTGACTTTAGCGGGTTATTGGTGGCTTGGGGAGAGGACGCTTGCGTTTTAGGCAGTGACGTGTGTGGAGTAGGAGCTACACCTCAAGCTTTTGGCAGAAGCGGGGGGTGGGGCGGAGGTGGCCGAGTTGAACGTATTTATAGAGCACGCGCATGGCGAGGCCTTCGGGTTTATCCACCGTGAGTTTATACATGCCATACATGGCGAGGCCGCCCAAGAACAGGCTGGGGAGTGGCTGGCCGCTGAGGAACATGCAGAGGTAGTAGGTGCCCAAGAAGGTCATCACCAATTCGGGGACGCGATTGGGTTTATCGATGTTGCGGGGGACGCTGCGCATGCTCATGGTTTTAGACTACCCGCAAACGGCGTTGGAAGATAGGGTTTTAATGATGGGGCAGACGACAGCGCGGGCGCCGTTATAGATGCCGGGGGTGAGGGTGATGAGGACGCCGAGGATGATAAGGGCGATGCCGAAGCCCGTGCTTTGGCCAATGCTGAGGGTATAAACGCCATAGATGGCAATGAGCAGGCCAAGCGCAAAGCCGATGCTGCCGGTGAGGAGGAGTTCGACCAACTTAAGTTCAGGGGCGCCGACGGCGGTTTGTTGAGCCCAAACAGGCATGGCGCCCAAGGTGAGCGCCATGAGGAGAAGACATAACTTAAGCATGGACATTATAAATATTTAGTAAGTTTTAGTAAGCACTCCCTGTACTGAAACCAGGATTTACGCTTACACTGTTTACGCCACCTATTTGTTGGACAATACCTGAAGCCAATTCTCGTGCACCGTTGAAAATACCGGGAACGAGAGTAATCAGCACGCCACCGATGATCATGACAACACCAGCGCCGGTTTCTTGCTTAACGATCCACGTCCAGAGGCCGAGGATAGTGATGGCCAGCCCTATGAAAAAACCAATATTACCAGTAATCGCACCCTGAAGGGCATCGAGCATTGGTCTACCTGAACTACTAGCAATATTACTTACTTGGGCGACAGCCGGAATAACTGTACTTACCAGCATGAGCATGACGGCAAGAGTGGCGAAGAGGATGTGGCGTTGGGTCATTGGGTTATATCTCCTTTATAAGTTAATTATTGGGTGGTTTGGGGGGATTTGCAAGGGGTTGTTGGTTTTTTTGGTTTTTTGGGTGGGGTGGGGGTGTGGGAAAAATGCTATGTGTTTGATTTGATTATATTACAGGATGTTGAGGGTGTTAAGGATATTAAGGGTATTAAGGGGGGTTGGGTTGGTTAAGTGCCTGCTGGTAAAGACGAAGCTATGACGTTGGTGGGTCCCCGAATGGCCGCGAGGGAGGGGGTTGGGCTGGCGTGTGCTGGCCATTCGAGGACGGGCGGTATTTTATAGTTGGGTACTTTGTAGAGAGAGTAGCAAGGATAGTATAGAATAGGAACTAAGGAGTGTCGGTGACGACGACGAGGCGGGATTGGGTGAATTGGGTGAACTTGAGGGTGATGCCGTGGGCTTTTTGGATTTGGGCGGCGAGTTGGGCGAAAACTTGCTCGACCGGCGCTTCGGCAGTGAGTGACCATTTTTCGGCGAGGAGTTTTTGTGCGGGGGCGCTGAGTTGCCAGTCGGCCTGCCATTCACCCGCCTGCGGGGCGGCTTGCTGGAGGATGGTGGTGAGGAGGGCTTGTAGAGGTTCGTCCTTAGCACGAATAACCACGGGAGTTTTGCCCAGTGCCATGTTGGCGGCGGGGGGGGCGCCGGCGATGGTGACTTGCTGGCCGGCTTTGAGCGCCAAGGCTCTATCGAGCATCGTTTCGGCTTCGGACTTGAGGCGGGCGGCTTCGCGCAGTTTGATGTCTTGCTCTTGCAGTTGGGCGGCGTGGGCGAGTTGCTCGGCTTCGGCAATTTTGGCGGCGGCTTTGAGGATCAGTTCGCGGCGCGAGGATTCGGCTTGTTGTTCGGCGGCTTTGAGGTCGGCGCTTAAAGTTTCAATTTGCTGCTGGTAGGCTTGTTCCTTTTGGGCTTTTTCTTGCTGGAGGCGGCTGCTGAGTTGTTCGAACTGCTGGAGGCGTTCCTGCGTGGTGGCTAACTGGGCTTGCAGGGCATTTTCCTGCTGCTGCCAGGCTTGGCGGGCGGCGGTGGTTTGCTCGCGGTTTTGGTTGGCGCGTTCCAGCGATTCGGCGTGGCGGCGTTGTTCTTCTTGGATTTGGCGCTCGCGCTCGCGCAGCTTGGCGGCGAGTTGGGCGATGGCTTCGGTTTCTTGCTGTTGGCGAGCTTCGGCGGCGATGTTTTCGAGGTTACGCGCAGCAGCGGCTTCGGCTTCGGCCATGCGGCTGGCAATGGTATCATCTTGCGCTTGCCAGCTGCTGAGGGTGGCGATGAGGGGGTCGGGCTTTTGGGGAATTTCGGTGGTTTTTTTCAGTTCGGGTTTGGCTTTGGTAGTGGGGCCGGCGGCGGGTTCAATTCCGCTGTTATCTTCCAGCAGGCTGGTGACGACGCGGATGGGGGGGAGGGCGCTGAGGGGTTTGGGCTTTTGCGGCTGCCCGCCTTCGCCCGCGCTGCGCTTCGGGCTTCGGCGAGGCGGTGATTCGCTAAGCTCGCTACGCTCACTAAGCGAATCATCCGGTATAGGGCCGAAGGAATCGTGGAAGGTGAGGGTGATGGCGGGGTCGGCGCTGCGTTGGCCGAGTTTGGTGCGGCCGTCGAACAGCACTTGGGCGCTGTCGCAGGGTTCGCCGGTGATGTCGTAGAGATATTTGCCTTCGCCGGTGCTGCCTTGGACGATGATGCCCAATCCAGGGCCAGCGCAGTCTTCGGTATTCCCCACCACATTGCTGGCGGTGGTGGCGCCGAGGAGCATTTTGGATTCGGCGATGACGACGCCTTCATCGCCCACCTTGGGGGCGGGGAAGCTGGCGAGTTGGGGGGTGGTGCAACCTGCCACCAATGCTGCCAGCGCCACGCCTGCCGACAAGCGGAGCCGTGCGGTGTGGGAGCGGTGGTGGTGGAGCATTAATCAGATACTACGATAATTCGTTCGCTGTCGAACAGGTTGAAGCTTAATTTTATACCTCTGTCGTTGAGGAGATACTGGGCGAGGTAGCTGGCGAATTCTTCAAACGTTGTTTCGACATCTAAACTAAACTTTTCGGTGAGGATGTCTTTGTTCTCGTCGGAGATTTTCCATTTGATTTGCCAGGGGCCGGTGTAGGGCTCGGCCTTTTGCAGCACGCCGCCGATGAGCTGTTCTAGCGTGCGGTTGTCTTCGTGGATGACTACGCGGTAGTCGCGCAAATTTAGCAGCCCTGTGCGGTTGCGGGGCGGGGTGAGGCTGGGGGCGCGGCCCGCGGCGGGGCTGAGAGTGGCGAGGTTGGGGTTATCGCCCGTTTGGGTGATGCCGGTGGGTGGAAGTAGCGGGGAGATGCCAAGGCGGGTGGCGTCGAGGGTTTCGCCGTTGACGGTGATGGCAGGGCCTGCGGCGGGGGAAATGGCGGTAACATCGTTGCCGAGTTTGGTGGTGGGGCTGGTGAGGCCGGCTTGGACCAAGCCTTCGGCCACGGCTTTGCGGATGGCGAATACCACTTTATCGTCCTTCACAATCACGTTACGTGCGGCGTTGGCCATGGCTTGCTGGATGGCGGGGTCGGCGTCATCCTGCACCGTATTGCGGGCGATGGTGCGGATGTAGCCTTCCGAATCCTTCACGCTTTGCAGGGCCAGGGCGCGGAATTGGGGCACGGCGTTGGCCACGGTGGCCTCGGCCGTTTGGGTGGCGGTAGCGGCGGCAGTTTGCTCGGCGGTTTGGGTTGCAACTTGGGTGGCGACTTCGGTGGCGGTTTTGTTGGCGGTGACAGCGGCAGTTTGGGTGGCAACGGTAGTGGCGATGCTTTGAACATCGGCTGGTTTGAGGCTGGATTGTTCAAGTTCGGTAATTTTTTGCTGAGTGGTGGTGGCCAATTGAGCAAGCTGGGCGGTGGTGGTTTGCTTCACCGATTCACCCAGTTGGCTGCTGGCGTTGAGCTGGGCGGTGACGGCTTGTTGGGTGGTGGTGTTGGCGGCGAGGACTGCACTGGTTTGGTTGAGCAAAGCGTCGGTGCGCGTGGCGAGTTGTTCAAACTTTTGGGCGAGTTGGGTGCTGGTTTGTATAGCGATGTGGCGGGCTTCGGTTTGGGCGGCGACGGTGGCTTGCTGGAGCATGGCGGCTTTGAGTTCTTCCGCTGTCGCTTGGGGGGCGGCTTCTTGTGTGCGCACCAGCAGGACTTTGCCGGGGGTGAGGACGCTGGGGGTTTCAGCTATGGGTGTGCCGGTGAGGGCGGCGGGGGCATCGGACATATTGCCGCTTGGTTGATAGTAGGCCATTTGCAAGGGCTGCGGGGCCACGGCGGCATGGGCACAGCCAGCCAGCAACACAGCGGGCAGCACATACGGCAAGGCGCACGGACGAACCATGGGTGGCCTATTGTGCCGCTAATGTGGGCAGAAGACCAAGGAATGTGGCGGATTTGGCACTAGAATGGGGTGTGGGGTGTGGGAAAATAGCACGGTGGGGTGGTTTACCTGACTGCAAAGTTTTTGAGATACAACTGGCTATCGTGCTGACGTGAGATGGGAGCGTTGTGGCGGGTGGGCGACACGGGTGGTGCCGGATAGCCAGCGGGGCCCCAGCATTTGCACAGACGCAAATGCTGACCCGCTTGGCTTCCGG
>RFNJ01000118.1 GCA_009927255.1 Pseudomonadota bacterium
ATAAGCGCTTTTTTTCAAAAGTAACCAGCATTTATTTTAAGAGTAGGTAAAGCTGGATCCCAGCTTTCGCTGGGATGACGACCCCCCTCTGTTATTTGATTGGTTGTGGGTTGGGGGTTGTATTGATAGGATGTGCGTGAAAGAGGAGAGATGGTGATGAGTAATCCGACGGCGGCGATTTTGGTGATTGGCAATGAGGTTTTGAGTGGGCGGGTGGCGGATGCCAACCTGAACTATATTGCGCGGCGGCTGAATGATGTGGGGATTGATTTGAAAGAGGCGCGGGTGGTGCGTGATGACAAGGCGCAGATTACTGAGGCTTTGAACACGTTGCGCAAGGTTTATAGCTATGTGTTCACCACCGGTGGGATTGGGCCGACGCATGATGATATTACGATTGCCACGGTGGCCAGTGCCTTTGGTGTGGCGGTGCAGCGGAATTTGGAAGTGGAAGAAAAACTGAAGGCTTATTACGCCGGGCGGGTGACGGCGGCGGCGCTGCGGATGGCGGATTATCCGGCAGGGGCCAAGGTGATTTGGCACGGTGAGCAATTTGCGCCCGGGTGCATGATGGAAAATGTGCTGGTGCTGGCCGGACAGCCGCGGGCGATGCAGGTGATGCTGGAAGCCGCGTTGCCGCTGCTGGAGCGGGGCGTGCCGTTACATACTCGGCAGGTGGATGCGTGGGTGCGCGAGAGCCAGATTGCCGATGGGTTGGCGGCGATTCAGGGGCGGTTTGCGGGGGTGGATATTGGGAGTTATCCGTACCGGATTGAGGGGCGGGCGGGGACGGCGTTGGTGTGCCGGGGGGAGGATGCTAAATTGGTTGAGGCGGCTTTTGGGGCGATTGGGGAGCTATTAAGTGAAGTGGGCGCCGAATTGAGAGCGGCTTAGTTGGCGTTGGCAAGCGGGTAGATTTCGGTTACATAGGCGGTGTGCCCATGTAGTCCAACTGGTAGTAGACAGAGGACTTAAAATCCTTACAGTGCCGGTTCGAATCCGGCCATGGGCACCATTGAATGTTTCGTGATTGATTGAAAAGGAATGCAGCCCCCTGGTGGGGGCTGCGGTAGGCGCCTGTAGAGATGGCCTTAGCCAACCCGGCGGTAGGTGAAGCCGCGGTTGTGGGTTCCACTTTGTTTTATTAGGACTTTTTGTCGGTGGAGATGCTGGTGCTGCTTTTCAAGAAGCCGCCAACGAAGCCGAGCGTAGCGCCGAGGTGGCTGAGGAAGAGGCCGTCGGTCTTCATGCCCATGCGGGCGAGGGTGCTCAGGATGATGTCGTTGAACACCAAGCTGACCACCCAGCCGCAGAAGTAGCCGATGGCGGCGCCAAACAGTGGGAGGATGAACATGAAGATGAGGACGAGAAGTAGGGGCATGGATTTCTCCTTAACTATCGGCGAAGGATGAGGGAAAGTTGGGAGATGAGCCGATAGTTTTTTATGAATACAATAATATTTAAAGATGAGTCAAGCAAAAACTTGAGGGGGTGCTTGTGGTGATAGATGGGGTGCGGTATGGATATTTTTATGAAATTGAGTGTGGTGGTGCCGACGTTTTGTGAGTGCGAGAATGTGCCGCTTTTGGTGGGGAGGTTGGCGGCGGTTTTGGATCCGGTTTTGGGGGCGGATGGGTGGGAGGTGGTGTTTGTGGATGATGATTCGGGCGATGGGACGGCGGAGGTGGTGCATGGGTTGGCGCTGAAAGATCGGCGCGTGCGGGGGATTTTGAGGGTGGGGCGGCGTGGGTTGGCGGGGGCGTGTGTGGAGGGGATGTTGGCGGCGAGCGGCGACTTTGTGGCGGTGATGGATGCGGACTTGCAGCACGATGAGAAGATTTTGCCGCAGATGCTGGGGATTTTGGAGCGCCATGAGGCGGATGTGGTGGTGGGTAGCCGCTATGTGGAGGGGGGGAGTGCGGAGAGTTTTGAGGGTTTACGCGGGGTGGTGAGCCGTTTTTCGGGGTGGTTGGCGCGGGTGTTGTTGCGGGTGGAGGTGCGTGACCCGATGAGTGGGTTTTTTATGTTGCGGCGTAGTGCTTTGTTGGGGGTGGTGCGGCGGCTTTCCAGCCAAGGTTTCAAGATTTTATTGGATATTTTGGCGAGTGGGCGGGGTGGGTTGCGGGTGGTGGAAGTGCCGTATGTTTTTGGCAGCCGTTTGCATGGCGAGAGCAAGCTGGATAGCCTTGTAATGATGGATTTTTTGGGCTTGCTGGTGGCTAAGCTGACCTATGATGTGGTGCCGGTGCGGTTTTTGCTGTTTAGCATGATTGGGGCGTTTGGGGTTTTGGTGCATTTGTTGGCGCTAAAAGTGGCTTTGACGGCGGGATTGATGTTTGCTTTGGCGCAGGCGGCGGCCACGGTAACGGCGATGACGAGCAACTTTTGGTTGAATAACCGCTTGACCTATCGGGCGCAGCGGCTGCGGGGGCTGGGGTTTGTGCGGGGGTTGTTGCTGGCTTATGCCGCGTGGAGTTTTGGGGCTTTTGCCAACGTGGGGGTGGCGCAGTGGATTTATGACCATGACAGCAGCTGGTGGTTGGCGGGGCTGGCGGGGGCGCTGGTGGGGAGTGTGTGGAATTATGTGGTGGCGGGGGTGTTGATTTGGCGGCGGTAGGGATTGGGCAACAGGCAACGGGCGATAGGCAAGAGATTGGAGGGTATTGTAACCCCGGGCTCAGGCTGGGCGCCCCGATTTTTTATAGAAAAAAATCGGCCCAGCCATGCCCCGGGGTGACACCGAGGTAAAGGATACATGAGGCCATTATTGAGTGGGGCTGGGGGTTGGTTGGCATGGAGTTTGCATTGGGATTGGGCAAAGTAGCTTTAATAACGGGAAGATTTGGTGATGCCGGTTTCGATTGTGGCGAATGCTTCGGCCAATTATGCACAGGTGGGTGTGCGGATGCGCAATGATTTGCTGGGGGTGAATACCCAGAAATTGACCAGCGGTTTGCGGGTGTTTAGTGCCCAAGAGGATGCGGCGGCGCTGGCGATTGGGACGGGGCTGAAGATTGAGAATGCGGCGCTGAAGACGGCGATGGTGAATGCGGCGGGGGGAGTTTCCATGTTGCAAATTGCCGATGGGGCTTTGAGCCAGATTAGCGACATGCTGACGCGGATGCAGGTTTTGGCGGGGCAAGCCAGCAGTGGGCACCTGGATGCCGGGGCGCGGGCGATTGTCAACACCGAGTTTGCCAGCCTTCAGGCCGAAGTTGACCGCGTGGCGCGGGGGACGGAGTTTAATGGCATTAAGATGCTGGCGGGGAGCAAGGCGTTTACGGTGGGGGCGGCGGCGGATTTTACGCTGGATGGGATTGTATCGCCGCCGCGCTTTGACCAGACGATTGTGACGGGGAGCCAGTTGTTTAGGTATTCATATAGCGCCACCACCGAGCAGCTGACGGTGCGGCGGGTGGATGGTGGGGTGGCGACCAGCCAGACCATTGACCTGACCGCGTTGCTGGACAGCGCGGCGGGGGCGGGGCAGAACTTGAAGCCGGGGCAGTTGCTGGATGTGAGCTTTGCCACCATGGGGGTGAGCTTGACGCTGAACAGCACGTTTAATCGTGCGACCAATTTGGCGCCGACCAATACGCTGGCGGCGGGGCCGAGCATTGGGATGGTGAATGGTGGTTTGACGTTGCCGGTGAATAATCAGCCGTTGACCACGGTGGGGGCGCTTGGTGGGTTGGCGAGTGGGTATAATACCAATACCGGTGTGTTGACGCTGCCGCTGGTGACCAATGGCGTGACGGTGACGCTGGGGGCGGTGGCGGGGATTTCGTACCGCGTGAACGCTGGTGTGCAGGGGGCGAGTGGTGCGGCGAGTGCCAACTTGGTGGGGGCGAGCAATACGGTGCAGATTTATGCCGATGTGCCCTCTCCCGGCACCGGCACGGTGTTGGTGGGGACTTGGACCACGGGGGCGGTTTCGGCGTTGGGGGGGACGACCAGCGGGAGCATTCAGCTGGGGGTGGGCGATGGGATGATTGGTGCGACTTATACCAATGACAATGCGGCGACACGGCTGACGTATAAGGTGGGCACCGGGATTGTGAGCGGGCAGGATACGGTGGTGCTGGATTTGCCTGCCACTACCACCAGCGCGTTGGCGATTAATTTGCTGAATGTGAGCACGCAGACGGGGGCGAATACGGCGATTGATGCGCTGAAGGCGGCGGTGGATAAGCTGAATGAGGCACGCTCGGCGGTTGGGGCGCAGCAGTTGCGCTTGGAGCAGGTGGGACGCAACCTGGGGGTGGTGACCGAGAACAATGAGGCGGCGCGCAGTGCGTTGCTGGATGTGGATGTGGCGGCGGAGATTACCGATTATACCAACAACCAGACAATGTTGCAGGCGAGCCTTGGGATGTTGCAGAAGGCCAACCAATTTCCGCAATTTTTACTGGAGCTTTTAAGAAATGGCTAAGATAGGATTGGCGGCGCAGCTGGCCAAACAGGCGGCACAGGCGGCGCGGGAAGAAGTGCTGGCGGCGGAACAGGGCAGCGGTGGTGGTGCTGGCGCTGGTGGAAGCACGGGGGCGGCCAAGCCGTGGGTTTTGGAGGCGGTGCCGGATAATTTTAGCTTGCAGGAGGCTTTGCAGCGGGCGACGGGGCAGGTGGCGGCGCATTACCGGCAAATTTTGCAGTTGCAGGGGTTGCAGGTGCAGGTGGTGGGTGAAGGCGGGCGAGATGGTGCGGTGGGGCCACAGCCGGTGCCTGATTTTGTGGCAAACGTGCGGGAAGGTGAGACGGGGCGGGTGGTGCGGGCGTATACTGCACCTGATTTGCTGACGATGTTTGCCAGCCAACAACAGCTGAATGGCGTGGTGGTGGATGGCAAGGTTTAGGCAATAGCATAAGGGTAAGGCCAAGGAAAACAGCATGGTTGATAGCATTAACACCAGTGGGATTAAGGTTGGTACCGATGGCAAGGTGAAGGTGTCGGGGCTGACTTCTGGCATTGATTTTAAGGCGATTATTGACTCACAAATTACTGCCAAGCGCCAGCCAGCGGTGCGGCTTGAGACGCGGATTACGACGAATAACAAGCTGGTGAGTGAATATGGTGTGCTGAAAACCAAGCTGAGCGGAGTGGTGAGCAGCCTTGACCAACTGCGGGCGGCGCCGGGCAGCGACACCAACATTTTTTTACGCAAGGTGGCGAGCGGCACGACGGCGCCGATTAGCGGGGCGCCGAGTGGGCATGTGCCTTCGGACATCAATAGTCTGGTTTTGACCAGTATTTCCAACACCGCGCAGGCGGCGACGCATACGCTGCGGATTAAGCAGTTGGCGCAGGCGCACCAGATTCGGGCCGATGCGTTTAGCAGCGCGAGTTCGGCCTTGAGTGGGCTGGGGGTGACGGCGGGGGATTTTACGGTGAATGGGGAGACGATTACGGTGTCTTCCACTGATACTTTGCAGGATTTGCGGGCGAAGATTAATGCATCGGGCGCCGGGGTGACGGCGACGATTGTGAGTGCCAGCCCGACCAGTAACTTTTTGGTGCTGAACGCCAATGAGAGCGGTGCGGATAATGAGATTGTGCTGGGGGGGACGGCAGCGGTGACGGATAGCCTTGGGTTGACGGCTGCGGGGAATATTAAGAACGAGTTGATTCAGGCTCGCAATGCACGGTTTGATTTGAACGGAATTACCGACATTGAGCGCAGCAGCAATGAAGTGGATGATGTGCTGACGGGGGTGACGTTTAGCTTGCTGAAGGCGGAGACGAATACGGATGTTACGCTGAAGATTCAGCCAGATTTGGCGGCGATTAAGACGGTGATTGGTGATTTTGTGGCGGCGTATAATGGTGTGCGGGATTACTTTAATGAACAGCGCACGGCGAGTGATCGCAATAATGATGGGCGGATTGATGATGGTGAATTTGGTCCGCTGGCGACCAGCAATGTGTTGCGTGAGGCGGTGGCCAAGCTGGGTGAGCTGGTGGTGACCAACATTGGCACCAATGATGATGGCTTTGAGAGCCTGGGGCAGATTGGGATTGTGACCGGGGCGGATTTTAAATTGCAGGTGGATGATAGCATTTTGGACAGCAAGCTGCTGACCAACAGCGACCAAGTGCGCAAACTTTTTGGTCTTGATTATACCACCAGCGACAGCCGCTTGACGTTGCTGGGGCGGGGGCAGGCGACCACGGCGGGGACGTATTATGTGAACATTGCGGGCACGGATAGCAGCGGCAACGTGACCAGCGCGAACATTAAGGCCACCGCAGGCAGCGGCACCGGTGGGGCGAGTGATGGCACGGTGACGGTGAGCAACAAAACCCTGACGGTGAACAGCACCAGCGCGGCGAATGGGTTGCAGGTGTTTTTTAATGGGGCGGGCAGCCTGGGTGCGGTGAATGATATTGAGGTGACGGTGAGCCGGGGGATTGGTGATTTGTTCTATGATTACTTTAATGATCTGAACAAGGCGACCAGCGGGCAGGTGGATACGTTGGTGAGCCAGTTGCAGACGCAGAACCTGGATTTCCAGAACCGAATTGATACGATTGATGTGCGGTTGGAACTGGTGCGGGCCAACCTTGAGGCGCAGTTTACGCGGATGGAGACGGCGCTGGCGGCATTGGAGAATACGCAGAACAGTATAACTTCATACTTTGATGCGCAGAATAACAGCGGCAATTAACAGGGGCTTGGTGCGCGATGAATAATCCTTATGCGATGCCGGGCCAGATGCAGCAATACTTGCTGCAAAAGATTGAGCAGGCCAACCCTGCCGAGCAGATGGTGATGCTGTTTGAGGGGGCGATTAAGTTTTGTTTGCAGGCCAAAGAGGCGATTGGGCGCAATGATATTGAGGCGCGGTATAATGCGAATCGGCGGGTGGTGGAGATTGTTTCGTACTTTATTGAGAACTTGGACATGAAGAATGGCGGCGAGGTGGCGCAGCGGCTGATGCGGATTTACAGCTTTTTGTTGCAGCGGTTGATGGAAGTGGACTTTAGCAACAGCGCGGCGATTTGTGATGAAGTGGTGGGCCACTTACGCTTGCTGAAAGGTAGCTGGGAGCAGTTGGCGCGGCAGGCGAATGCCAATGTGGCGAGTGGTGCGGTGGCGGGTTCTGTTGCTGCTGGGGCGGTGGTGCAGCCGTTTGCGCCGGTGGCTGGGTATGGTGTGGCTGCGCCTGCGGAAGAGGCGCCGCTGCGGCGCAGCGCGGTTGCTTGAGGTGGGGTTTAGGGGTATCCTGCTGAAAAAGAAAGATGTTGCCGATGGCGGATGAGGCGAAAAATCAGCAGGAAGAAGCGGCAGCTGGTGCTGAGGCGGCGGCGCCTGCGGAAGGGGCGCCGGCTGAGGGGGCGGCCCCACCTGCGGCGAAAGGGATAAGCAAGCTGTATCTGTTTGGTGGGATTGGTTTGGGGGTGTTGGTGGTGGTGGTGGGGATTGCGATGTTTTTTTTGCTGGGCAATGGTGAGAAGAAGGAAGAGGAAGCCCATACCGAAGTGCCGGCGATTGCGGTGCTGGATGTGCCTGAATTTACGCTGAATTTGGTGGCGAGTGATGAGGGGGCGCAGAACTTTTTGAAGGCGAAGTTTGCGGTGGAATTGGCCAACCCGGCGGATGCCAAGGCGGTGGAGCAATACTTGCCGCGCTTGCAGGATGATTGGGGCGGATTCTTGCGTCAGATGCGGGTGGATGATTTGCAGGGGAGTGCGGCGATTCAGCGCGTGAAGGAGGCTTTGTTGCGGCGGGCGAACCAGAGCTTGGCGCCGTTGCAGGTGAAGGCGGTTTATGTACGGGAGATGTTGGTGCAGTAGGTACTGTTAACAAAGCATCGCCTAGCGGTCTGCAAATGCGTCTTTTCTGTGCTTCCGCTCCTCATGTATAAATACATACACTGCGGTGCGGTTCTCGAAAAGCCGCATTTTATGGCAAGCCGTTGGTCTCCGTTGCGCTCCGGCTCGCCTCGCTATTCTCGCTTTGTTAACAGTGTCTAGGATTTTGTAACCCCGGGCTCAGGCTGGGCACCCCGATTTTTTATAGACAAAAAATCGGCCCAGCCATGCCCCGGGGTGACACCGAGGGAGAGTGAAAATAGGTTTGGCTTGATTTGTGTTTGGGGGTGGTTTGATGGTTGCTTGGAGGTGTGGTAGGGTGCTGGGAGAAGAACATAAAGGATGCACAGGATTTTGCGATGAGTGACGCCGCCGCCGCACCCGCCAAGAGCGAAGAGGAAATGCTGAAAGAATGGCAGGATATGGCCAGTGGTGAGGCAGCGAGTGCTGCGGCGCCCGTGGTGGGGCAGAAGATTTTGGACCAGAGCGAAATTGATAGCCTGCTGGGGATTGATAGTGGTGATAAGGGCGACAAGAACCGTGGGGTGCGGGCGCTGCTTGACCAGAATGTGGTCAACTATGAAAAATTGCCGATGCTGGAGGTGGTTTTTGATAAGTTTGAACGGGTGCTTTCTACCAGCCTACGCCAATATACGGCTGATAACGTGGATGTGGCGATTATGGGGATGACCAGTGCAAGGTTTGGCGATTATTTGAACCAAATCCCGCTGCCTGCCGCGATTGTGGTGGTGAATGCGATTGGTTTGGAAGATTATATTTTGTTGGTTTATGAGAGCAACCTGATTTATGCAGTGGTGGATGTGATGCTGGGCGGGCGCAAGGCCAAGCCAGTGCCGACTGGCGGGCGGCAGTTTACCGCGATTGAGCGGCAGATTTTGGAGACTTTGAATAATATTGTGTTGCGGGATTTGGGGGAGTCGTTTGGTCCCGTTGCGCCGATTCAGTTTAAGGCCGAGCGGATGGAAGTGAACCCGCGGTTTACGGTGATTAGCCAAGAAGCTAACGTGGCGATTTTGGTGACCGTTAAAGTGAACCTTGAAGGGCGTGAGGGTAAGATGCAGTTTTGCTTGCCTTATGCGACGCTGGAGCCAATTCGCGAGCAGCTTTTGCAGCAGTTTATGGGTGAGAAGTTTGGGCAGGATAATATTTGGGAGAACCACTTGAGCCAAGAGCTTTACCACACCACGATGAAGCTGGATGCGGTGCTGGACGAGATGAATCTGCCGCTGAATGAGGTGCTGGAGTGGCGGGTGGGGGATACGATTATGCTGAATGCACGGACGTTTTCGCCCATTAAAATGGAGTGTGGCGGGGTGGTGAAGCTGGTGGGCACGATGGGGCGTGCGCTGGACTTTAAGGCGGTGCGGATTACCCATAATGTGACGGATTTGAACAACTTGAAGCAGGTTTAGGATGATGCTGTTTTTGAACATTTTGACGGTGGTGTTGCTGGCGCTGGTGGCGGGGCTGTTGCTGACGTTATGGTTGAACCTGCGGATGTGGCGCGAGAGTGCTACGGCGGCGCCGGTTTTGGCGGAGCGGTTGACTGAGCAGCTTTTGGCGGCGCGGCGGGGGTTGGAGGAATTGAAGAAGGCGCTGATGGCGGTTTCGCCCGAGGTAAGCAAGTTGCTGAGTGATGGGCGCAAGATGCAGGTTGACCTTGAGTTTGTGATGCAGCGGGCGGAGCAGGTGGCGAAGGGATTGGCGGAAGGGGCTGTTGCGAAGAGTGGGGCAGTGAAAGGTGGCGGTGGGCAAGTTGTTGCTGACAAAGTGCGGTTGGACAGTGAGGCGGTGGCGGGGGCCAATGGCAAGGCGGTGCAGGTGAGTGCGGTGGCGCATGATCCGCTGGAGGATTTGTTGGCCGGGTTGCAGGCGGCGACGGGGGGAGTGGAGGGGCAGAACCAGAATGACAATGTGGTGCGCAAAAGTGCCCAGAGCCGACGGCGGACGCCGGTGACGCAGGCGGAGCTTGATTTGCAGCAGAAAATTCATGGGCAAGTGAAACCAAGCGGGCGGGAGGCGGCGTGATGGAGCGTGGGTGGTTGTGGGTTTTGGCTTGTGTGTTGGTCGTGGTGCCTGTGGGGGGCTTGTG